>JAICUZ010000292.1 GCA_025935595.1 Burkholderiales bacterium | reverse complement strand
GGCCGTGCGCGCGCTGCTGCACCAGCGGCTCGCAGCGGACGCGCGCGCGGCGCGCATCCACCTTAGGATTGAGGAATCCGCGTCAGCCTCGTCACCCTCGGAGTCTCGGATCTCGCGCGCGCTCGGGCGTTCTACGAAGCGCTCGGCTTCAGAACCGGAGCTGCCGCAGACGACGACGTCGTCTTCTTCGACACGGGCGGCCTGATCGTCTCGCTCTGGTCGCGCGAGTCGCTGGCAGAGGACTCGGGCGCGCAGGACGGCGGGGGCTGGGGCGGCGTCACGCTTGCGTACAACGTGCGCTCACCTGCCGAGGTGGACGACGTGATCGAGCAAGCACGTGGTGCGGGCGCACGGATCGCACGCGAGCCGGGCGAGACGTTCTGGGGCGGCTACTCAGGCGTGTTCCACGATCCCGAGGGACACCCGTGGGAGGTCGCGCACAACCCGCACTGGACGATCCGCGACGACGGGACTGTCAGCCTCGGCTGAGATACTCGTCCCGTGGCGCACTCCGTCGGGCTGAAGATCGATCACGAGCTTCCGGTCGGGAACGTCGACATCAAGGTGGTCGTCATGGAGGACGGTGAGCGGCTCGGCCAGCTGAAGGTGAGCCGCGGCTCGATCGACTGGAAGCCGGGCAAGGCGAAGCGGACGTGGCAGCTCGAGTGGGATCGGTTCGACCAGCTGATGCGCGAGTTCGGGCACCCGCCCCGTTAGAGAATCGCGCACTCCCACGGGAGAAGGATGCGGCCGTTCCAGAGCCGGCGCGCGGCGGTCATGTTGATGACGCAAGTCTTATCGCCGCGGCGGTACGCCCAGACCCACTGGTTCGTGCTGTCGTCGGTTTCATAGGTGTCGTCGGTGAAGCGCTTCCGCTCGCGGATCAGGTCGCGAGTCCAGTTGAGGATCGAGCTCGGGTCGTCTTCCTGGTTCTCGACGTTGCGGGAGGTGTCGGTGAGCGGGAGCCATGGCTCGTCCCATTCGCGGCCGTCTCTGGTCCACGGCATCGGCGTGCGCTCGTAGTCGCGCGACGGTGTCGCGAGGTCGAGGATGCGATCGGGTGGGATGTCGCCGTCCTGCAGCCCGATCTCGTCGCCCTGGTAGAGGATCGCCGTGCCCGGCAGCGTCAGCAGGAGAAACAGTGCGGCCTTGTGCTTGTCGACGTTCCCGTGCGCCCAACGGGTCGCCATGCGCGAATGGTCGTGGTTGGAGGCGAACCACAGAGGCTGCCGCCCGACCGGCAGCTCGGCCATCGTCCACTCGACGATCGGGCGGAGCTCCGACAGCGTGAACTCGGCGTTCTGGAACGGGAAGTTCTGGACGAGGTCGAGGTGCTGCCAGTACGGCGGCAGCTCGTCGAGCGTGACGTACGTCTCCCCCATGAGCACCGGTTTCGGGTCGTACTCCGCGGCGATCTGCTGCCACCGCGCGAAGACCTCGTGCACCTCGGGCCTCATTCGCAGGTACCGGTCGCTGTCGCGGAGCTCGCTGTCCTTGATGATCCCGTGCGCGACGTCGATGCGAACCCCGCGCACGCCGCGGTCGAACCAGAAGCGGAGGATGTCGTCGAACTCGTCGCGGACATCCGGGTTCCACCAGTCGAGGTCGGGCTGCCCGGGGGCGAACTGGTGCAGGTAGTAGCGCTTGCGGTCGGCGTCGTACTGCCACGCGCTGCCGCCGGTGAAGATCGACCGCCAGTCGTTCGGGACGTGATCCGACCAGACGTAGTACTCCGGCTGCTCGGTGAACCACGCGTGCTTGTCGGAGGTGTGGTTCGGGACGAGGTCGAGCCAGATGTCGATGTCGTGCTCGCGAGCCTCGGCGACGAGCGCGTCGTAGTCGGCGAGCGTCCCGTAGTCGGAGTGGACGTCGAGGTAGTCGGCGACGTCGTAGCCCCAGTCGACGTTCGGGCTCGGGTGGACCGGCGAGAGCCACAGCGCATCGACGCCGAGCGACGCGAGGTGCGCGAGATGCGCCCGAACGCCGCCGAACGAGCGAAGGTAGACCTGATAGATGGTCAGCTGATCGTCCAGGTGTCGCCCGAAGACACGAGCGCCTGCAAGTCCCCATCACCCTTGGCGTTTGCGAGCTGCGCCTGGACGAGCTCGTCGTACGACTCGCGCTCCACGTCGCGGAACACCCCGAGCGGGATCGCCGCGTCCTTTTCCCAGGTCAGCTGGGCGAGCGCGAACGCGGTCGCAAAATCCGACTCGTCGTGCGTGATCCCGGTCGAGCCGAACTCGACGCCGTGCTCGAGGTACGTGCGCGCTTCCTTGTTCTCGCGGATGTACTCGAACTCGCCGTCGTTGTAGATGTTGCAGTTCTGGAAGACCTCGACGAACGCCGCACCCTCGTGCGCGGCCGCGCGCCGGAGCACGCCCGTCAAGCCGGGCTTGTCGATGTCGAGCGCGCGTGCCACGAACGTCGCCCCCGCGCCGAGCGCGAGCGCGAGCGGGTTGAACGGATAGTCGACGCTGCCCATCGGCGTCGAGCCCGTCACCTTGCCCTGGCCGCTCGTCGGCGAGTACTGGCCCTTCGTCAGACCGTAGATCCGGTTGTTGAACATGAGGATCTTCACGTTCACGTTGCGGCGCAGCGCATGGATCAGGTGGTTGCCGCCGATCGACAGCGCGTCGCCGTCACCCGTGACCACCCACACCGAGAGATCCGGCCGCGACACGGCAAGGCCTGTCGCGATCGCGGGGGCGCGCCCGTGGATCGAGTGCATGCCGTACGTCTGCATGTAGTACGGGAAGCGCGCGGCGCAGCCGATCCCCGAGATGAAGACGATGTTCTCGCGCGGGATGCCGAGCTCGGGCATGAACGCCTGCACCGCCGCGAGAATCGCGTAGTCGCCGCAGCCCGGGCACCAGCGGACCTCCTGGTCCGACTTGAAGTCCTTCAACGTCAGCTTCGGCTCAGCGGCCACCGTTCACCCCCGCGGTCTGGATCGCATCGGCGATCTCTCCCGCCCTGAACGGCTTGCCCGTCACACGGTTGTAACCGACTGCGTCGACGAGGTAGCGCGCGCGGATCAACTGCAGTAGCTGACCCGAGTTCATCTCGGGGACGAGCACCTTGTCGTAGCTCCTGAGCACGTCGCCGAGGTTCGCGGGGAACGGGCTCAGCCAGCGCAGATGCGCGTGTGCGACCTTCCCGCCGATCGCCCGCACGCGGCGGACGCCTGCGTGCACCGGCCCGTATGTCCCACCCCACGAGAGAACGAGCATGTCCGCGCCTTCCTGGTGGTCGACGGGCTGGTCGGGCACCGAGATGCCGGCGACTTTT
>JAICUZ010000285.1 GCA_025935595.1 Burkholderiales bacterium | reverse complement strand
CACGCGCCGCTTCTGCAGTTCGTTGACCTCGATCACGGCGGCGAGCAGCTGGAAGTGGTAGCCCGAGTTCGACGCGAGCTGCTTCAGCGCCAGCGAGTCCTTCGGGAAACAGGAGCCGCCGTACCCGATGCCCGCGCGCAGGAAGTGCGGCCCGAGCCGCCGGTCGAGTCCGACGCCCTCCGCGACCGCGACGACGTCGGCGCCCGTTGCCTCGCAGACGTTCGCGATCTCGTTGATGAACGAGATGCGCGTCATCAGGAACGCGTTCGCAGCGAGCTTGATCATCTCCGCGGAGTTCACGTCGGTGCGCACGATCGGCGCGTCGATCGCGTCGTAGAGACCCGCGACGGCGTCGGCGTCGTCTGCGGCGAACGCGCCCACCACGATCCGATCGGGCCCCATGAAGTCCTCGATCGCGCGGCCTTCGGCGAGGAACTCGGGGTTCGACGCGTAGCCTACGTGCTCGAGCCCCCGCTGGTCGAGCCCGACGCGCACCTTCTCGCCGGTGCCGACGGGCACGGTGGACTTCATGACGAGGATCGGATGGCCGTCGAGCTCCGGCAGCTCGTCGACCACCGTCCAGACTCGAGACAGGTCGGCGTCGCCGGAGTACGTCGGCGGGGTGTCCACGCAGACGAACAGGAACTCACAGCCGGCAATGTCGTCGGCGTCGAGCGTGTAGGTGATGCGTTCGGCGTTCGACGCGAGCAGCTCCGGAAGCTTGTCCTCGTGGAACGGCACCTCGCCACGCTGAAGGGCATCGACCTTTGCGGGGATGACGTCGCGAATCACGATCTCGTGGCCGAGCTCCGCGAAGCACGCGCCGGTCACGAGGCCGACCCAGCCGGCGCCGAAGATGCCTACCTTGCTCATTTCGCGCGGAAACCTACTTGACGGATGTAAGGGGCTTGAGGCCTTTTGCGATGGAAATCATTGTCTCGTTCGACAACGAGTCGAGGAGGGTGTTCACGACCCAGTATGAGGCACCGTGCGCGCGCAGCACGACCATGTGGAGGTGCGAGCCGGAGTAGTAGAACTCCAGCTCGCGCCCACCGACCGAATGGCGGAAGCTGCGGTCGGAGAGCGCCGGAGCGTCGTTCCAGTCGGTTTCCTGGATCCCCCAGTACTCGTTCCCGCCGGTGTGGAACACGAGCCGTACCGCCTTGTGCTTGCCGCGGCCGTCGATCCAGTAGCGGCGGATCGCCTTGTCGCCGGACTGCGTGTCCGGGTACGAGTTCCGCTCGAGCACCGTCGGGGTGTAGAGCGGGAAGTCGACCTTGCCGTGCAGCGAACGCAGCAGCTGCGTGCCGGAGTACGCGTCGTAGCGGACGTAGGCGCTCTGGTGCTTCGGCACCACGTGAGTGGGAGGCGGCGCGATGTCCCCGTGGAAGGTCTGGCCCAGGACGACGAGGAGCATCGAGCCGGGGTCGAGCCGCAGCAGCTTCGGACGGCGCGGCAGCTTCTCCACGTCCGCCGGCTGCATCAGGTTCTGCAGCGCGGCGGCGGCGAGCTTCGATCCCTTCTGCGCCGGGTCGTAATAGATCTTCGAATGGAAGACGTGCGGCGAGATGTTCGGCTCGAGCCCGTTCGGCGCCTCGAGCACCTGGTACCCCCGCCCCTGCGGGCCGAGCTTGTACGCCGCATCCGCGGCCGCGCCGGCGACACCGTTCCCGTTGATCACGGTCACCGTCACCTTCGACGGCGACGGCGTCTTCTGCTTGATCTTGATCCCGAGCGCCGCCGCGTTCGCGCTCTTCGACGACGTCACGTCGGGATTCTGGAACGAGTCGACCGCCGCCTGCACGTCGCTCGACGATGCCTGGCACCCGAGCGAGCACTGCACGTTGTCGATGTGGTTCTGGAAGACGTGCCCCGCGGGGAGCGCCTTCGCGAAGAACGCGTACGAGAGGACCTGTTCTCCCGACAGCGCGTGACCGCCCTCTCCGACCTCGATGTTCTTCGTGATCGAGTCGATGAGGCTCGGGATGCTGGTGTAGGAGAAGTTCTGCGAGACCTGGGCGCGTAGTGCCTGCACGAACTCCTGCTGGCGCGCGTTGCGGTGGAGGTCGTCGTCGGTGTGGCGGAAGCGAACGAAGTCGAGCGCCTGTTGCCCGGACAGGAGTTGGTAGCCCGGCTGCAGGTTGATGTTCGCGTAGTCGTTGTAGTACGCGCCGGTGTTCTTGTTGTAGTAGCGCCGGTCGACGTCCATCCACACGCCGCCGAGCTTGTCCACGACCTCCTTGAAGCCGTGGAAGTTCACGGTGATCAGGAAGTTGATCGGCAGCCCGGTCAGGTGCTTGACGGTGAGCACCGTCCCGGTCTCGCCGCAGCGTGAGTACGCAGAATTGATGCGGTCGTTGCTCGACGCGACGTAGCCGTCGCTGTCCGACTTCGAGCGCGGGCAGTAGATCGGCACGTCGAGGTCGCGCGGGAACGACAGCAGCGAGATCGTCTTCGTGGACGGGTCCGCGCGGACGAGCATGATCGTGTCGGAAAGCGACGGCCGGTCGGACTCGACGCCGGCGCGGTGGTCGTACCCGACCACGAGCGCGATCGCGGCCTTGTGGGCGAGCGGGACGTCGAGGGTCTTCGCGGCACGCACGACCGACGGCGTGTGCGCGCGCACGGTGGCCACCGACTGGTGGAAGTAGAGGTACGCACCTCCGGCGACCGCAAGGACGAGCGACGAGATGATGACGAGGACCCCGATCACGATCCGCCAGAAGAGCCCGAGTGGTGTCTTCGACGGAGGCGGCGGCTGCCGGTAGCGCGTGACCGTGCTGAGGGTCCCGGGCGGGAAGACGGCCTTGCCGTTTCCGTTGTGGGCCGCGCGCCCGACGCCTCGCTTCAGTGTGGTCCGCATACAAACGTTTGCGGCGCCACGAATGGCGCCCGCAGGAGCCAGGATACCCGACCTCCCGGACCGACTTCCCGGCTACGAAAGGCTCTGTCCGAGCCAGCGTTCGACGTCCGCGGCGGGTTCCCCTTTGCGGTCCGCGTAGTCGTCCAACTGGTCGCGGCCGATCCGGCCGACCGCGAAGTATTTCGCCTGCGGGCTGTGCAGGTACACACCCGACACGGCCGCCGGCGGCGTCATCGCATAGCTCTCGGTGAGCCCGACGCCGATCGAGTCGGTGCCGAGCAGCTCCTTGAGCTTCCCCTTCTCGCTGTGGTCGGGACAGGCTGGATACCCGAACGCAGGACGGATCCCACGGAAGTTCTCCTTGACGAGGTCATCGGGGCTCAAGTGCTCGTCGGGCGCGTACCACTCGTGTCGCACGCGCGCGTGAAGCCATTCGGCGAACGCCTCGGCGAGCCGGTCGGCGATCGCCTTCACCGCGATCGCCGAATAGTCGTCGTGTGCTGCCTCGTACCGTGCGGCGAGCTCGTCGGCTCCGTGGATCGACACCGCGAATGCTCCGATCGTGTCGTCCGCCGGCGCGACGTAGT
>JAICUZ010000217.1 GCA_025935595.1 Burkholderiales bacterium | reverse complement strand
GGCGTTCGCGGACGAAGAGCAGCGCCGAGCCGTCCGGCGACCAGAGCGGCGATTCGTCGGCGAAGCCCGGCGGCGGTGCGTCGAGCAGCGTCCGAGAGCCGTCGAGGCCGACCGTCCAAAGCTGCCAGCGCGTGTCGAAGAAGCGTGCATCCGTGCTCTCCGGCTGGGATAGGACGGCGACGCTGCGGCCGTCGGGGGCGCACGCCACCGAGCCGAAGGCGCGCTGGGGAGTACGCCACAGCGATCGCGGCTTCCAGTCGGGCGGGCGCGCTGCGACCAGGCGTTTGTCGTGTGTCGAGACGCGGTCGCGGCCGAGCGTCAGGACGAGCGTCGAGCCGCACCACGTTGCGTAGTCGGGGTACACGAGCCCGGCTCCGAGCGCGTATGTATTGCCCGTCGCGAGTGACGTGACCTCGAGCGGCAGGCCGTCGGCGGTGATGGAGCCGGAGGCGAGCGCCTTCGCCCAGAGCACCCAGCGGCCGTCGGGTGAGACGGACAGCGGCTCGGGCCACTGGCGGAGGCCGCCGTCGACCTTCGGCAGCGGCCCGACGAGGCGCGCGAGCCGGCGGCGCGCGGCGGCGGGCACGGCGGCCGCGCGGGCGGTGCGGCTTGCCGGCCGGTCGGAACAGTCGGCGAGCGAGACGATGTGCGTCGTCGAGCCCCGGTCGTACGTCAGCTTCCCGAGCGCCGCGTCGTGCGGGCAGCCGGTCAGAGCAAACGCCGTGAGCACGACCGCGATCACGGGGCGAGCATACTGTCGCCGTGGCCACCACCGACCGGCGCGAAACCGAGTCTGGTATCGAGGTGAAACCGCTCTACACGGCGGACGACGCGCCGACCCCGCCCGAGGCTCCGGGCACATACCCGTACACCCGCGGGCCGTATCCCGACATGTACCGCGGACGCCCGTGGACGATCCGGCAGTACGCCGGTTTCGCCTCCGCCGAGGAGTCGAACGCGCGCTACCGCTACCTGCTCGGCCACGGCCAGACGGGGCTCTCGATCGCCTTCGACCTCCCGACGCAGCTCGGCTACGACTCCGACGACCCGCGCGCAGTTGGCGAAGTCGGGCGGACCGGCGTCGCGATCGACTCGATCGCCGACATGGAGATCTTGCTCGCCGGTATCCCGCTCGGCGAGGTCTCGACGTCGATGACGATCAACGCACCCGCGTCGCTCCTCCTCCTTCTCTACGAGCTCGTCGCAGAAAGTCAGGGCGTTGCGCCGGAAGCGCTTCGCGGCACCGTGCAGAACGACATCCTCAAGGAGTACATCGCGCGTGGGAACTACATCTTCCCGCCGCGGCCGTCGATGCGCCTGACGACCGACCTCTTCGCCTACTGCGCAGAGCGCATCCCGTCCTGGAACACGATTTCGATCTCCGGGTACCACATTCGCGAGGCGGGGTCGACCGCGGTGCAGGAGCTTGCGTTCACGATCGCGAACGGCATCGCGTACTGCGACGCAGCGGTCGCGGCCGGCCTGTCGCCCGACGACTTCGGCGCCCGCCTCTCCTTCTTCTTCAACGCACACAACGACTTCTTCCAGGAGGTCGCGAAGTTCCGGGCTGCCCGGCGCATCTGGGCGCACGTGATGCGCGAGCGGTTCGGCGCCTCGAACCCGAAGGCGCTCGCACTACGCTTTCACGCGCAGACGGGCGGCTCGACCCTGACCGCGCAGCAGCCCGAGAACAACATCGTCAGGGTCGCGGTCCAGGCGCTGTCCGCGATCTGCGGCGGCGCGCAGTCGCTCCACACGAACTCGTTCGACGAGGCGCTCGCGCTCCCGACCGAGCGCGCCGCCACGATCGCGCTCCGCACGCAGCAGGTCCTGCAGGCCGAAGCCGGCACGACCGACACCGCCGATCCGCTCGGCGGCTCGTACTACATCGAGTCGCTGACCGACGAGCTCGAGAAGCGGGCGACCGAGCTGATCGCCCGCATCGACGACATCGGCGGAGCGGTCGCAGCGGTCGAGCAGGGCTTCGTGCAGGACGAGATCGAGCGCGCAGCCTTCGACTGGCAGCAGCAGGTCGAGCGCGGTCAGCGCGTGATCGTCGGCGTCAACAAGTACACGGTCGACGCAGAGCAGGACATCGAGCTGCAGACGATCGATCCGGCGGCGGAGCAGCGCCAGCTCGCGCGCACGGCGAAGCTGCGTGCCGAGCGGAACGCCGACGTTACGGCCGGCGCCCTCGACCGTGTCCGCGAGGCGGCGCGCGGTACGGACAACCTGCTCCACCCGATGCGGGACGCGCTGCGAGTGAGCTGCACGATCGGTGAGATCTGCGGCGTCCTGCGCGAAGAGTGGGGCGAGCACGATCGCCTCGCCGTTCGTTGAGGATCCTCCTCGTCTCCCAGATGTACCCGGGGCCGGAGGATCCCGACCTCGGCTCGTTCGTCGCGCAGCTGGTGCACGCGCTCCGCGAGCGCGGGCATGAGATCGAGCTCGCGGTCCTCGACCGCCGCGGCGGCGGGAAGCTCCGCTACCTCGAGCTCCGCCGGCAGATCCGTGCCGCGGGACCGCACGACGTCACCTGGGCGCACTTCCTCGTCCCGTCCGGCGCGCTCGCACTCGCCGCCGGCGGGCCGCTCGTCGTCACCGCACACGGCCGCGACGTGCGCAACATCGGCGCGATCCCCGGCGTCCGCCGTGCGACCGCGCGGGTGGTTGCGCGCGCGTCGTCCGTGATCGCGGTCTCGGACTATCTGCGACGGGAGCTGGAGGACAAGCTGCCGAGTGCGCGCGGCAAGGTGGAGGTGATCGACTCGGGCGTCGACCTCGTTCGCTTCTCGCCCGAGGTGCAACCGGCGGCGACGCTCGAATCACCGGCGTTCGTCCACGTCGGGTCGCTGACCGCGCGCAAGAACGTCGTGCGCCTCGCCGATGCGTTCGCGCAGCTCGGGCGGGGGTCACTCACCTTCGTCGGCGACGGTCCGCTTCACCCGCGGCTCGAAGGGCGAGACCGCGTCCGTGTCGTCGGGCCCGTCCCGCACGCGGACGTGCCGTCGTGGCTCACCGCAGCGGACGTCGTGTGCGGGCCGGCGCTGATCGAGCCGTTCGGCCAGTCGATCCTCGAGGCGATGGCCTGCGGCCGCTCGGTGGTCGCGACGCGGATCGGCGGGCCGCCCGAGTTCGTGACGCCCGACGCCGGCGTTCTCGTCGACCCGCTCGACCAGGACGAACTCGCCCGCGCGCTCGAGACGGCGACGTCGCTTCCGTCACCGAACGACGCCGCGCGCGCTGCCGCGGCCGGGCACGACGTCAGGCGTCAGGCGGAGCGGGTGGAGGAGGTCCTCCTGCGAGCCGTTCCAGGTCGGCAAGCCTGATCTCGACCAGCGGGCGCACCGACTCTTCGAGCCCCGCCTCCCGCGCGACCGCGAGCGCGTCCTCGTAGTTCTGCCGGATCTTCTCGGCCGAGACGCCCTGCTTCAGGCGGTTGTCGCCGGTCAGCAGCAGGTCGTGGATCTTCTCGCGTGCCGCCGCCTCGTCCACGCGGGTACCTTAGGCAAACGTGACCGGGAATCAGGTGCGTGTCCTGATCGCCGACGACCAGCGCCTCTTCGCCGAGGCGCTCGAGGCGATCCTCACGACGGATGGGCGGATCGCCGTGGTCGGGCGGGCCGCGAACGGCGAGGAAGCCGTCGCGCTCGTGCGCGGCGACCGGCCGGACGTCGTCCTCATGGACATCGCGATGCCGATCCTCGACGGGATCGCGGCGACGGAAGCGATCGCCGCCGAGACCCCTGCGACCCGCGTCGTCGTGCTCACCGGCTCCGACGCGCCGGAGGACATCACTCGCGCCCGCGCGGCCGGCGCGGCGGGCTACGTGACGAAGGATCAGATCGCCGGCGACCTCGTGCGCGCCATCCTCGCCGCCGCCGGGCGCTAGATGTGCTGGGCTACCCTCCCGGACGTGCTTCCGGTCTTCTCGGTCATCCACGTGCTTCTCTCGGCGGCGCTCGTCGGGTTGATCCTCATGCACTCCGGTCGCGACGCCGGTATGGGCGGCATGGGTTTCACGCCTGCGTCGCAGGGTGGCACGCACATCGTCGAACGGAACCTGACGCGGCTCACGATCTTGATCTCCGTGCTCTTCTTCCTGAACACGATCCTGCTCTTCCGCCTGCTCAAGTAGTCGCGGCGTTACGCTCCGACCGGTGCAGCTCACCGGTCTCCACCATGTGACGTGCGTCTGCTCGAGCGCGCAGCAGACCCTCGACTTCTATCGGCAGATCGGCTTCTCGCTCGTCAAGAAGACGGTCAACTTCGACGACCCGCACAGCTACCACCTCTACTTCGGCGACGAAGTCGGTAGCCCCGGGACGCTGATCACGTTCTTCGAGTGGCCCCGCGCGGCGCAGGGGCGGCTCGGCCGCGGCACGCTCGAGTCGGTCGGGCTTGCGACTCCCCACGTCACCGAGCCGATCGAGCTGACAGATCCGGACGGACTGCGCCTGCGCCTCGAGCCGGGGGAGACTGCGCGCCTGCACGACGTCGTCGTGATCGGCAACCCGGACCTGTACGCGGGCCTGTTCTC
>JAICUZ010000157.1 GCA_025935595.1 Burkholderiales bacterium | reverse complement strand
GTGAGATGCCCCGCGTCGTCGGCGAGCTCGCCGACGAGTGACCCGCGGCTCGCCCAGTCCGTCTCGAGGGCAACGGAGACGGTTTGGCGGCCGATGACGGTCGCACCGTGAAAACGCAGGTAGCGGCTTTCGGGCGACATCGACGCGAAGAACGAGATCAGCGCCCCTTCGTCGTCGGCGGTCGGCGGACGGAGCCGCAAGGTGGAGCCGTCGCGGAGGACGACGTCCTCCGTGTGCAGAGCAAGCATCGTTGTCATGCACCCATCGTTCGGTGCACCCGAGCGCGTGGAATCGGCGCTCCGCCGATCAATCGTTGCGGGGAACTACGGAGCGGGTGCCGCGCCCGCCCTGATTCCGCACCGCCGACCCGGCAGGACAGTGGAGCCATAACGGAAGGAGGCATGAGATGAAACCGATCATGTTAGCGACCGACGGATCTCCCTCCGCCGAAGCGGCGACACGCGAGGCGATCGACCTCGCGAAGCAGCTCGGCGTGCCGCTCCTCGCGGTCAGCGTCGAGCATCACTCGGTGCCCTCGTACGGGTACTACGGATACGCCGAGGTCGTCGCCGAGATGCGCAAGGCGGAGCACGACCGAGTCGAGAAGGTGCTCGAGGCTGTGTGGGACCGCGCGTGCGAAGCGGGCGTCGAATGCGAGACGCTGCCCCTGGAAGGCCTCCCCGCTCGTGACCTCTGCGAGGCTGCGGCGCAACGCGACGTGCGGCTGATCATCATCGGCGCGCACGGCTGGGGTCGCATCGGCCGTCTCATTCACGGCAGCGTGTCGACCCACGTCTTGCATCACGCCCCTGTGCCGGTGCTCGTCGTCCACGGCGACGACGACGCCGTCGTCGCGGACGCACCGAGCGCCGCCGCGGTCGCTGTCGTCTGAGCGTCGAAGGAGGGTGCGCCCGGCTGCCGCTGTTCCACTACGTCATCCTCTCGTGATGAGCGAGACCGGCCCTGCGATCGTCGTGTCCGGGCTGCGCGTGATTCGCGGCGACCGGCTCGTCCTTCGGGACGTCGACTGCACGATCGAAGCAGGACTGGTGACGGGGCTGCTCGGGCCGAGCGGCTGCGGCAAGACAACGCTGATGCGAGCGGTGGTCGGCGTGCAGCGCGTCGCCGGAGGAGCGATCCACATCTTCGCCGTCCCGGCCGGGACGCCCGAGCTCCGCAGGCGCGTCGGGTACATGACCCAGGCTCCGTCGGTGTACGGCGACCTGACGGTCGTCGAGAACCTCCGCTACTTCGCCCGCGTCATGGATCGTCGCGACCGCGTCCGCGACGTGATCGAGCTCGTCGGGCTCGGAGAGTACGAGCACTCCCTCGTGCGCGACCTGTCGGGGGGCGAGCGGTCGCGCGCATCCCTTGCCGTGGCACTGCTCGGCGAACCCGACCTGCTCGTTCTCGACGAGCCGACGGTCGGCCTCGATCCGCTGCTTCGGCGTGAGCTGTGGGCGACGTTCCACCGGCTTGCCGACGCGGGAACGACGCTGCTCGTCTCGACGCACGTCATGGACGAGGCGGAGCGGTGCGACCGCCTTCTCCTGATGCGTGAAGGGAACATGCTCGCCGAGGGAACGCCTGCCGAGCTGCGCGCGCGGACGGCAGCACCGACTCTGGAAGCGGCGTTCGTCGCCTTGACGGAGCCGCGATGACGGTACGCGTGACCCGCGCCACGGCACGACGCGTCCTCGAGCAGCTCCGCCGCGACCGTCGTTCGCTCGCGCTCATCGTGATCGTGCCGCCGGCGCTGCTGGCCCTCCTCCGCTTCATCCTCGACGCCGAGCGGCCGGCGTTCCAGCGCGTCGCCGTCCCTCTCGTCGGCATGTTCCCGCTGATCATCATGTTCTTGATCACGTCGATCACGATGTTGCGCGAGCGCACGAGCGGGACGCTCGAGCGCCTCATGTCGCTCCCACTCGCCAAGCTCGATCTGATCGCCGGCTACGCGGTCGCGTTCGCCTTCGTCGCAGCGGTGCAGACCTGCGTGACCTCGGCGGTCGCCTTCGGCCTGCTCGGTGTCACGGTCCACGGATCGGCGGCACTCGTCGTCGCACTCGCAGTCACGAACGCGCTGCTCGGAGTCGCGCTCGGCCTCTTTCTGAGCGCGTTCGCGACGAGCGAGTTCCAGGCCGTCCAGTTCATGCCGGCCGTGCTCCTGCCGCAGATCCTCCTGTCGGGACTGTTCGTGCCGCACGACCGGATGCCGCACGCGTTGCGCATCGTCGCCGACGCGCTCCCACTGCCGTATGCCTTCGACGCGCTCGCACGCGTGGCGACCGGAGACGAGGGCACTCGGCTACACCTCGACGTCGCCGTCGTTCTCGGGACGATCCTGGTTGCGGTCGCCCTCGGCGCGACCACCCTCCGTCGTCGCACGCCCTGAGACGTACCCTGGCGAGCGCATGAAGCGCCACCCGGCACTCGTCCATCTCTCGCACGACCATCACCATGCCCTGGCCGAAGCGCGCCGCCTGAGGCGCGCAGCCGCCGGCTCCGACCCCGGAGCTGCCGCCGCTGCATTCGCGACGTTCTTCGCCGACGTGACCCTGCCGCACTTCCGCGAAGAGGAGGAGTCGCTGTTTCCCCTGGCGGCCGGGAACGAAGAGGCGCGGCCGGGCGTCGTCCAGGCGCTCCTCGACCATCAGCAGCTGCATGCGCTCGCCGCACGACTCGACGAGGCGACGCCCGACCTGCCCGCAACCATGGTGGAGCTCGCCGACCTGCTCGAGCGGCATGTGCGGCGTGAGGAGCAAGAGCTCTTTCCGTTGCTGGAGCAGATCGCCGCGGACGCGCTCGACCGCTTCGACGGAGGAGCGGAAGGGCCGCTCTGGGGGCTCGCCTCGGACGACCTGAACGCGACGCTCCTCGCATGGACCGACGGCGGCGGGCCGGGTGCGCACGTCAACGACGAGCTCGACGTCCTGGTCTTCATCGTCGACGGGTCGGCGACGGTGACGATCGACGGCGAGCCGACCGAGCTTCGCCGGGGCGAGGCACTGATCGTCGGCAAGGGCCGGCGCCGAAGCATCTCCGCCGGCACGCACGGTGTGCGGTACCTCTCCGTCCACCGCCGCCGGCCGCCGTTGCAGATTCGCTCCCGCGCCGCCCGCAATCCGTAGTTTCTACGAGTTCTCGCGGCAGAGAGACGTCTGTCATCATCCCGGGCCGTCGGAGAACTCGACGCCAGGAGGCACCGATGGCCGCTGCGACTCGTCGCGACTTCCTCATCTCGAAGGCGTGGATCCAGGCAGTCGTGCTGGTCGTCCTGTGCGGGTTCTTCGTTCTCGGGCTGCTCGCCTACCGCACGTACATGGCGCACCCGCCCGTCCCGACCCGGGTCGTCGACCCGTCCGGCGCCACGCTCTTCACGAGCGACGACGTGAGCCACGGCCAGCGTGTGTTCCTGAACAACGGCCTCATGGAGTACGGCTCCGCCTTCGGCCACGGCGCCTACCTCGGGCCCGACTACACCGCCGACTACCTCCGCCGCGCCGCGAACATCGTCCGCGGCATCTACGGCGCTCCGCAGTCGGACGCGGCAGCGCGGAGGACGATCCGAGACTTCCGCACGAACCGCTACGACTCGAGCACGCACGTCCTGCGGTTCACACGGGCGCAGGCGACCGCGTTCCGGCGGCTCGTCCCGTACTACAGCGGCTTCTTCTCCGACCCGACCACCGAGCACGGGCTGAAGCCGGACGCGATCACCGACCGGGACGCGCTGCACGACCTCACCGCGTTCTTCGCCTGGACGGCATGGGCCGCCGCCGCCGACCGCCCCGGCCACGACTACTCGTACACGAACAACTGGCCGCCGGAGCCCCGGGTCGACAACAGGCCGACGGCGAACGTCGTCGTCTGGTCGGTGCTCTCGTTGATCACGCTCCTCGGCGGGATCGGGATCCTGTTCGCAGCGTTCGGCCGCTGGGGAAGCCGGCTCGGCTGGCACGGTCGCGAGCAAGCGACCCTGTCGTTCCGCGCGCCCGGCGACGTGGCACTCACTCCTGCGCAGCGCGCCACCTCGTGGTTCTTCTTCGTCATGGCGGCGCTGTTCCTGATCCAGACGTTCGTGGGCGCCGCCGCCCAGCACTACCGCGCGGACATCGCGGACTTCTTCGGCTTCGATCTCGCGCAGGTCTTTCCCTACAACCTGATGCGCACCTGGCACGTGCAGCTCGCGATCTTCTGGGTTGCGACGTCGTTCGTCGCCGCCGGCATCTTCCTCGCCCCGATGATCGCGCGCCGTGAGCCGAAGCACCAGGACAAGCTCGCGTTCGCACTGCTCGGCGCGCTCGCCGTCGTCGTCTTCGGGATGCTGATCGGCTCGTACCTCGGCGTACACGGGGTGCTCCAGAACGCCGCCTCGAACTGGTTCGGCCTGCAGGGGTTCGAGTACCTCGACCTCGCCCGGATCTGGCAGATCCTGCTCTCGATCGGGCTCGTGGTCTGGGTCGTGATGCTCTGGCGCGTCCTGCGGACTCGCCTGGCGACGGAGCATCCCGGAAACATGCCGTGGCTCTTCTTCCTCGCCGCCTGTGCGATCCCGGCGTTCTACGCGGTCGGTCTGCTCGCGCGGACCGGCGACAACTTCACGACCACGGAGTTCTGGCGCTTCTGGGTCGTGCACCTCTGGGTGGAGGACTTCCTCGAGCTGTTCACGACCGTGATGGTCGCGTACATGTTCGTGCTGCTCGGCGTCGTCCGAGAACGGATCGCGCTGACCGTCGTCTTCCTCGACATCGTCCTCTACTCGGTCGGCGGCGTCATCGGGACGATGCACCACGTCTACTTCTCGGGCGAGCCGGCGGAGCACATGGCGCTCGGCGCGTTCTTCTCCGCCGCCGAGGTGATCCCGCTGACGTTCCTCACGGTCGAGGCGTGGTCGTTCCTCCAGCTCGGCGTTCAGCAGGAGTCGCGTTCGTCGGTGCCGTTCCCCCACCGCTGGGCCGTGATGTTCCTCGTCTCGGTCGGCTTCTGGAACTTTCTCGGGGCGGGCATCTTCGGCTTCTTGATCAACCTGCCGATCGTCTCGTACTACGAGATCGGAACGGCGCTGACCGCGAACCACGGCCACGCGGCGATGATGGGCGTGTACGGGATGCTTGCCCTCGGGCTCGCGATGTTCTGCCTGCGCTACCTCATTCCGGCCGAGCGCTGGCCGGAGCGCTGGGCGAAGATCTGCTTCTGGTCGACGAATCTCGGCCTGGCCTGGATGTGCTTTGCGACGCTGCTCCCGCTCGGCCTCCTTCAGCTGTACCAGTCGGTGGACAAGGGCTACTTCGAGGCACGCGAGCTGAAGTTCTTGACGAACCACACGAACGCGCTCCTGGAATGGCTGCGGCTGCCGGGCGACGTCGTCTTCATCACCGGCGGGGCGGTACCCGCTCTCTACATCGCGTGGCTCGGCATCCGGTACACCGTCGATCGCGTGACGCTCGACGAGCCCGACGACATCCTGTTCACGGTCGTGCGGGAGCCGGAAGGCGTGCCCCGCGCCGGTGCCGACGAAGCTGCAGCTGCGAGACTCGTGTGACGGCCGAGGTCGCGATCGCCGTGTCGTACGCCGCCGCCCTCGTCGTGGCGGCGTTCGTCCTCGAGTTGCTCTCGGCGCACACGCACCGGCGTTCCCTCCGCTTTCGTACCGCCGGCTTCACATACGACGACCGGCACGATCACTGGGTGTGTCCGGAGGGCGAGCAGTTGTGGCCGCACGAGCTCGACCGGGAACGACGCCTCGTCCGCTACCGCGCACGACCGCATGTGTGCAACGCCTGCGACCTGAAGCATCGTTGCACCGACTCCGACGAAGGTCGCGAGATCGTGCGGCCGCTCGATCCGTGGCCGCACTCGGAGGCGGGTCGATTCCACCGAGTGATCGCCCTGACCTTGGTCGTCTTGAGCGCGTTCATCGTCGCGGTCGAATTCACACGGAACCACGCAGCCCTCGACGTCGCAGCCCTCGTCGGGCTGCTCACGCTCGACGTCCTCGCCGGCAGCTTGCTCCTCCGCGACCTGCGGCTGCGTCCCGCGAACTTCCCGGAGCCTGCGCCGTGGCACGGCGCTGGGTTTCGCGTGCCCTCTCGACGCTGAGCGATGGGTAACGTTGGCCCCGTGACCACCGAGCGGGTCGACTCGCGGCTGCGGCAGCTCATCGACGCCAGCATCGCGCTCAATTCCGAGCTCTCGCTCGACAACCTGCTGCAGAAGATCGTCGAGACGGCGGCCTCCCTCACCGGCGCGCGGTACGCGGCGCTCGGAGTGATCGACGAGAGTGGCGCCGCCCTCGAGCGCTTCGTGACCACGGGCGTCGACGAGGAGACACGGGCGACGATCGGCGACCTGCCGCGCGGCCGCGGGATTCTCGGCGTCCTGATCCGCGAGGCGCACCCGCTGCGCCTCACCCATCTCGGCGACGACCCGCGG
>JAICUZ010000302.1 GCA_025935595.1 Burkholderiales bacterium | reverse complement strand
GTCTCCTGTGCGCTGAAGTTCGGCTTCTCGTGGGACTTCCTCGTCGCGGCCGCGCTCTGCGCGGTGCTGGTGGCCGTCTCGGCGACGGACCTCGAGCGGCGGATCATCCCGAACCGCATCGTCCTGCCGGCAACGGTCGTGCTGCTCGCCGCGCAGACCGCGCTCCACCCGTCGATCGTGTGGATCGCAGCCGGGCTCGGCGCAGCGGCCTTCTTCCTGGTCGCGGCTCTTGCCTATCCGGGCGGCATGGGCATGGGCGACGTCAAGCTCGCTCTGCTGCTCGGGGTCGTGCTCGGGCGCACCGTCCCGGTTGCACTCCTCGTCGGCATGCTCACCGCGCTCGTGCCTTCCTTCGTGTTGATCGCGAAGCACGGCAAGGCGGGGCGCAAGATGACGATTCCCTTCGGGCCGTTTCTCGCGCTCGGCGGCGTTGTCGCACTGTTCGCCGGTAAGCCGATCCTCGACTGGTACCTCGGCGCGTTCTGATGGCGTCGAACAAAGCCGACAAGTCGCCCGACCTCCGGTTGATCGACTCCGCCGGATCGGCCGACCAAAAGGCCGGTGGGACCGGCGATCTCGTCTCCGAGGTGATCCTCGAGAGCGGTCTCCTGGCCCCCGAGAAGGTCGACCAAGCGCGGACGCGGGCCGCCGTCGGCGGAACATTCGCAGACGCGCTCGTCGAGGAAGGATTTGCGAGTTCGCTGGGCGTCGCCCGCTCGCTCGCCGAGCAATATCACCTGCCGCTCGTCGACCTCGCGATCGCGGGCGTCGACGCCGGCGCGGCGAAGCTGATCGCGCTGCCGGTGCTCGAGCGAGTCTGCGCGATCCCGTTCGCGAGCGACGGCAAGACGGTCAAGGTCGCCATCACGAACCCGCAGGACGTGCGCGGCCTCGACGAGCTGAAGTTCGCGACGCGCCTCAACGTCGTCTTCCACGTCGCGGCGCGGAGCGACGTCCTGACCGAGCTCCGCCGCCTCGGCCGCGCCGCCGAGGCGATGAACGCGACGTTCCTCGACACGATCGTGGTGGGTGACGAGTCGGATGGACCGAGCGACGACCTCGAGGCGGACGACGGCATCTCCGATGCGCCGCTCGTGCGGCTCGTCAACTCGATGATCTTCCAGGCCGCCGAGGACGGCGCTTCCGACATCCACGTCGAGCCGCAGGAGAACGAGCTGATCGTGCGCTACCGAATCGACGGTGTGCTGCACGTCGCCCACCGCGTGCCCAAGCGGCTCGCGGCCGGCGTCACGACACGCCTCAAGGTGCTCGCCAAGCTCGACATCGCCGAGCGGCGCAAGCCGCAGGACGGCCGCATCTCCCTGACCGCCGCCGCCGCCGGCCGCATGCTCGACGTGCGCGTTGCCACGTTGCCCACGGTCGAGGGCGAAGCGGTCACGATGCGCCTCCTCGACAAGTCCCGCGAGGTGCCGACGCTGGCCGAGATCGGTCTCGGCGAGGAGATGCAGGAGCAGATGGCGCGCATCCTTGCGAAGCCGACCGGCGCGATGCTCGTGACCGGTCCGACCGGGTCGGGCAAGTCGACGACTCTGTATGCCGCGCTTGCACAGATCAAGCGCGAGGCGATCAACATCATCACGGTCGAGGATCCGGTCGAGTACCGGCTCGGCGAGATCAAGCAGGTGCAGATCAACATGCGCGCGGGGCTCACGTTTGCGAACGCGTTGCGCTCGATCCTGCGTTCCGACCCCGATGTCGTGATGGTCGGCGAGATTCGCGACGGCGAGACGGCGCGCATCTCCATCGAGGCTGCGCTGACCGGCCACTTCGTGCTCTCGACGCTACACACGAACGACGCGCCTTCGGCGATCACCCGGCTGAACGAAATGGGTGTCGAGCCGTTCATCACCGGTGCAGCCGTTTCCGCGGTGCTCGCGCAACGCCTCGCCCGCCGCCTGTGCTCGCACTGCGCGGAGGCGTACGAGGTCTCAGCCGAGGAGCTCATGTCGCTTCACGTGGACGAGGTCCGCGCGAAGCAGATGAAGGGCTCGCTCTTCTATCGCAAGCGCGGCTGCCCACGGTGCGGCAATACGGGCTACCGCGGCCGCGTCGGCGTGTTCCAGCTCCTGGAGATGAGTGGGCGCCTCGAGCAGCTCGCGTCCGAGAAGGCGTCACGCGACGTCCTGGGGGAGGCGGCGCGTGCCGAGGGCATGCGCACGATGTGGGAGGACGGCATCGCGAAGGTCGCCGCCGGCCTCACAAGCGCCGAAGAGCTCGCGCGCGTCTGTTCGGCCTAGACCTCTGTCGAAGCCGATTTCGCGGGTAAAACCGGCGTAAATCTCCCCCTTCCGGGTGGTATGGACGGCGCGGGTCGCGCCGATGTTCTCCGTGATGTCAACCGCAATCAACATCGTCGTCGACCACGACACCGCTTGGCGTGTGACCCGTGACGGCAGTGATGTCGTCAAGGTTGCGGTTCGGCAGGAGCAAGGCGAGGTCCTCGTACTCGCGGAGACCTCGAACGCCGAGAAGCCGTACCGCTTCGACACGCTGCAGGCTGCGGACGCGTTCCTCTCGGACCTGATGACGTCCTTCTCCTACCTCGGATGCGATATCGCTTCCACGACGTAGCCCGACCAGGCAACGCAGCGGGGGGAGTCAACCCGCGGCAGGCAGACAGTCGTTCTCAGGATCTTCGTCCTATCCACACCAGCGAAGGAGTAACTGCATGACCAAGTTGCGGCAGCGGCTCTCGCATCAGGAGGGCTTCACGCTGATCGAGCTCCTGATCGTCATCGTGATCATCGGGATCCTGCTGGCGATCGCAGTTCCGTCGTACCTCGGCTTCAAGGATCGCGCCAACAAGCGCGCCGTCCAGTCGGACCTGCGCGCAGCGCTCCCGACCGCTGAGGCGTACTACAGCGACAAGGGCAGCTACACCGGCCTGACGATCGCGAAGATGGCGTCGATCGACACCGGCCTCGCCAGCGACGTCGTGACGATCAACGGCCTGTCGGCAGGGGGCTACTGCCTCTCCGGCACGAAGGGCGGCCAGACCTGGGCCGTTCACGGCCCGGGTGCCACCTGGTTCGCCAGCGGCGACTGCACCGGTACGGCCGTC
>JAICUZ010000136.1 GCA_025935595.1 Burkholderiales bacterium | reverse complement strand
TACCGCGCCTGCTTGAGCGCCCTCAACACGAGCGAGGGAAACGCCTCCTTGCCGCGGCCGGACTGGGCCGTGTACGTCGTCACGAGCTTCGACGCCTCCCCCGCCAGCCGTGCTGCGAGTTGCGGCGTCAACGGGCTCGGCACCGGGGGAGTCGGCACACCAAGGTCGACGAGCTTCGCGATCAGATGCTCGACCGCCTGCGGATCCGGCTGCTCGTGCACGCGGTAGAGCGCCGGCCGGTTGCGCGAGGACAGAAACGCCCCGACGCACTCGTTCGCGAGGATCATCAGCTCCTCGACGAGCATATGCGCGTGCGGCTCGCCCTCGAGCCACGCGTCGGCCACCCCGCCGTTGCCGTCGAAGCTGAACACCGGCTCCAGCGACTGCACCTGGAGCGCGCCGCGCGCGAAGCGCCGCGCGCGCAGCACGTTCGCAAGCTCGTCGTTCAGCGCGAGCTGGTCGAGGATCGGCTCCGATGCCTCCCGCCGTTGCGCCTGGCCGTAGGTCAGCCGTTCGTTCGAGCGAATGATCGAGCGGTAGAACGACGGTTCCCCTCGGGGTGGGATCTCGACGGTCACGCAGAGCCGGTCCAGGTTCGGCCGGAGCGAGCAGAGGTCGTCCGCGAGCTCGTGCGGCAGCATCGGCGCGACCAGGCCCGGGACGTAGGTCGAGAACGACCGGCGGGCCGCGCCGTGGTCGAGCGGAGTGCCCGCACCGACGAACCACGAGACGTCCGCGATGTGCACCCAGGCGCGAATGCCGTTCTCCTCGCGGCGAAACGAGAGCGCGTCGTCGAAGTCCTTGGCCGTATCGGGGTCGACGGTGAACGTCGGCAGGTCGCGCAGGTCGACGCGGTTCGGGTCCTCGGCGGGCGGCGGGTCGTGCAGCTCGAACGGTTGGCGGGCGCCGCGCTCGACGAGGAGCGCTTCGAGCACGTTCTCGATCCGCTTCGCGGAGCCGAGTGACTGCTCGACGCGCGCACGGCCCTTTCCCGGCCGCACGACCGCCAGGTCGCCCGGCTCGAGGTCGCCGAGCCCTTTCGACTCGAGCACGAGCGGCACGCCGGGCGTGAAGTACGGCTCGCCGACGACCAGCTTGCCGCGGCGCCCTACCTCGACGACAACCGACTCGGCTATACCCGGAGGAAGCGGCGGATCGTCAAGCCGGAGCCGACGGCACCAAGGCCGAGGCCGGCGGCGAGGAGGACCAGCGCGACGACGGGGAACGCCATGGCGTGCACGTCGGCGTCACCGGACAGGTGGGGCAGGATCGCGGGCAGCGCGATCGTCTTGCCGAGGACGAGAAAGAAGATCGCGAGCAGCGCACCGGCGACGCCGCAGATGAGCCCCTCGAGCATGAACGGGCCGCGCACGAACCAGTTGGTCGCGCCCACGAGCTTCATCACCTCGATCTCGCGTCGCCGCGAGAAGATCGACAGCCTGATCGTGTTCGAGATCAGCAGCACGGATGCGATCACGAGCACCAGCGTGGCAAGTGTGAACACCACCTCGATCACGTGCGCCACCTCGAGAATTCTGTGCGAGAGCTTCTTCCCGTCGGTGACCTTGCCGATGAACGCGGGCTTGTTGCTCCCGGTCAGCGAGTTGAAGAGCTTGTCGACGTTCTCACCCTTGTTCGGCGTCACGCGCAGGGAGTTCGGGAACGGGTTCGCGGTCAGGTTCTTGACCATGTCCGGGTAGCGGCGCGCCATCTCCTTGTACGCGTCCGCCTTCGCGACGTACTTGATCCCGCCCAGCTTGACGTAAGGGCTCTGCTGGAGCATGCGCGCGTAGTCGTTCCGCTGCTGCGTCGTCGCCGAGTCCTTGAAGTTGACACGTACGACGAGCTCGCTCTTCACGTGGTTCGACCACGACACCGTCCACGTCCCGAGCGCGATGAACAGCCCGAGCAGGAACATGCCGATCAGCACCGTCATCGTCGCTGCAACCGTGGTCGACAGGTTCGCGCCGAGCGACCGCCACGCCTCGCCGAACAGGAGCCTGGAACGCCCCGTCATTCCCCGACGTACCCACCACGGCGCTCGTCGCGTGCGAGCCGGCCGCCTTCGAGCTGGATGACGCGCTTCCGCATCTTGTCGACCATCTCGCGGTCGTGGGTCACCATCAAGATCGTGGTGCCGCTCCGGTTGATGCGGTAGAGGAGCTGCATGATCCCGACGGACGTGTCGGGGTCGAGGTTGCCGGTCGGCTCGTCGCAGACGAGGAGCGGCGGATGGTTGACGAACGCGCGCGCGATCGACACGCGCTGCTGCTCGCCGCCGGAGAGCTCATCTGGGAGCGAGTTCATCTTGTGCGAGAGGCCGACCATCGCGAGCACTTCGGGGACCTTCTTGCGAATCGCGGCGTTCGACTCGCCCTGCACCTTCAGCGCATACGCGACGTTCTCCGCGGCGGTGCGGCGCGGCAGCAGCTTGAAGTCCTGGAACACGCAACCGATGTTGCGACGCAGCATCGGGACCTTCGAGCCCTTCAGCCGTCCGAGCTCGCGGCCGCCGACGACGATCTTGCCGCGCGTCGGCTCGAGCTCCTTCAGCAACAGGCGAACGAGCGTCGACTTGCCGGAGCCGGACGCGCCGACGACGAACACGAACTCGCCTTTGTCGATGTGGAACGTGACGTCGTTCAACGCGGTGACGTCGGGCTCGTACACCTTCGTCACGGCTTCGAAGACGATCATCGACGCGGCGGACGGCCTCGACGCCTCGACCGGCGCGTCGATCACGGCGGAAGCCGTTGGCTGAGGGAATGTGAGCTCGGGTTCCTGCACGTCGGTTCAGCGAGGACGCCGCCGATCGAGGCGCCCAGGTGCGAAGATGCCGCAAAGTGTAGCCAACGGCCTAGACGATCCTTCCGGCGGCGCGCGCGAGCAGGTATTCGCGAATGAACGGATCGAGCTCGCCGTCGAGCACCGCCTGGGCGTTTCCCATCTCGTAGCCGGTGCGTGAGTCCTTGACCATCTGGTACGGGTGCAGAACGTAGGAGCGGACGGACTCACCGCCGAAGCCCGTGTCCGCCGAGCCGCCTCGTTCCTTCGCCAGTAGCGCCTCTCTCTCCTCCTCCTGGCGCTCGAGCAGGCGGGACTTGAGGACGCGCATCGCGGTCTGCTTGTTGGCCGACTGCGAGCGCTCGTTCTGGCACTGCACGACGATGCCGGTCGGCAAGTGCGTGATGCGGACCGCGCTGTCGGTCTTGTTCACGTGCTGGCCGCCTGCGCCCTGCGCGCGGTACGTGTCGATCTTCAGATCACCTTCGTCGATCTCGAGGTCGCCGTCGTCGGACAGAAGCGGCGCGACGATCACGGTCGAGAACGCGGTGTGGCGCCGGTGCGCCTGGTCGAACGGGGAGAGGCGCACGAGGCGATGCTTGCCGCGCTCCGCTTTCAAGATCCCGTATGCGTTCTCGCCGCCGACGGTGAACGTCGCGGACTTCAGACCCGCCTCTTCCCCGGGGCTCGCCTCGAGCAGCTCGATTGCGAACCCGCGGTTCGCCGCCCAGCGCTCGTACATGCGCAGCATCATCTCGGCCCAGTCCTGCGCGTCGGTCCCTCCCGTCCCCGATTGAAGCGTCACGACCGCGTCGCCGCTGTCGTACTCGCCGTCGAAGAGCGCTGCTTCCTGCAGCTCCTCGAGCTCGCGGCGGAGCGGCACGAGCGAAGCCGCGATCTCGCTCTCCATCTCACCGCTGTCCATCGCGGTGAGCTCGCTCGCGTCGTCGAACTCCCGGCGCAGCCGGCGATAGCCGTCCAGTCGCCGCGACACACGCGAATGCTCTGCAGAGACCTTGGCCGCCCGGTTCTGATCGTCCCAGAAGCCGGGGGTGTTCAGTTCCTCTTCGAGCTCTCCGAGACGTGCTTCGAGCGACGCGGGGTCAAAGGTACTCACGGACCCAGTCGAGCTGGGCCCCGAGCTCTTCGAGCTGTTCCGTCAGCGACCTTGCGTCTTCGAGCATCCCGGGATCGTACCCGCGAGCGTCTGCAGCCCCCGTTTGACACTGACGCCGAACCGCAGCTCGACGAGCCCGGCCTCGTGCGTGGTGATCTTCGTCAGCCCGTCGGGTGTCCGCGAGACGCAGCCGGTCGACGAGTGCCAGTACGGCGACCAGCGGATGCGCACCCGATACGCACCGGGTGCAGCGACCGACGCGACGAGCCGCTGCGGCCAGAGCCAGAGGACGGTTGCACCGCCCGGCCCGGTGATGAGCGGGGTCGCGTCGCGAAGCTCGTACACGGTCATGTGCTCGAGGTACTTGACGGGCACGAGCCCCGACCTGCCGGACCGGATCAGCGCCGCTTCGCGGCGCGAGCTGTAGTCCGCGGGCGCGTCGGCCAACAGCACGTAGCGAACGGCCATCCTGCGAAGCCAGGCGCGATACGCCCGGCCGCCGAGCTTCGAGTCGTAGAGCAGCTCGTTCTGCGGGAAGTCGCTCTGGCGGTACCAGCCGCGCACGATCGGGATCCCGGCGTCCGGCAAGTACGCAGCGGGCCAGTGCTCGGCGGTGTCGACGACCTCGACGCGGTAGGACGGGCTCAGATGGGTGTGGAAGTACGAGACGGCGCTCCGCCAGTACGCCGGCGACGACTCGGGATCGGTGCTCGCCCGCGCGAGCGTCGAGAAGATCGGCGTCGTGTTCCAGATGCCCGCGAGTGCTGCGGCCGGGACGACGAGCCAGAGCGGGCGCCACCCGCGTAGCGCCGCGGCGAGGAACGCGAGCGGCAGCGCGATATAGCGGAAGCGCTCGAGGTTCGAGCCGACCGCGGTCGGGACGACGTAGGCGACGAGGCAAACCCCGATGTACGTCCAGAAGAGGCCGCGGAGGAGCCGCGCCTCGGGCACACCGCGGGTGACGATCAGCCCGATGCCGCCGAAGAGCAGCGACGGCGCCAGCTGCAAGAGGCCGTACGGGAAGTGGCCGCCGTCGCCGAAGAGCCGCCAGAGAACCAGCTCGGCCGCGATGCAGATGCCGATCACCACGACCTGGAGACGGGAGTCGCGCAGCGTGCGGCGCGCAAACGCGACGCCGACCAGGGCGACGACGAGGAACGCGAACCCGAGCGGGCTCGCGGCGAGCGTCAGCAGCGCACAGAGGACGAAGCGGCCGTGGCGGCGCTCCTGCAGTGCCCAGAGTGCGAGCAGGCCGAACGCGAACCCGAGCGCGAACGGAAAAGCGGCCGCGACGACGAGCCCGGCCGAGACGACTGCGAACGTACGGCTTGCGAGACGCGAGCTCGGCCCCCATTGGCGCAGCACGACCGCGCTGAACGCGAGCGCGCCGGTGGCGATCGACAGGACGGCCAGCAGCCGGATGCCGATGAGTGCGGCGAGCGGGTAGTAGAGGACGCTGTAGGTGACGAACGAGTAGCGGCCCGCGTACCAGAAGTTGTTCCAGATCGCGAAGCCGTGCTCGACCAGGAATGTGGTCTGGTAGGAGTGCGCAGCCCAGTCGACCCCAGGGGGCGCCGCCCAGAGCAGCGTGGCTGCCAGCAGTGCGGCGATCGCCGCAGCGAATGTCTCCTCGCGCACGAGCAGCCGGCGGATGATCGCCAGCGTCATGCCCCCACCCTACGAGATCAATCGATGGCCAGGCGCGACCAGACGGCGACGTCGCTCCGCAGGCCTTCCTTGAAGTACAGGTTGCGAAGCGTGCCCTCGAGGCGATAGCCCGCTCGCCGGGCGATGCATGCGGACCGCTCGTTCGTCGGGTCGATTCGCAACTCGAGGCGTTGGAGCCCGAGCGTTTCGAGGCCCCAGTGCGTGAGGAGCTCGACCGCGCGACCCGCGACGCCGCGTCCGCGCGCACTCGGCGCGACCACGTAGCCGATCTCGCCCTCCTGCTTGTCGAGCTCCAGCTGGACGATGCCTGCGAAGCCGACCGCATCACCGGTCACGACATCGCGCACGGCGAAACCGGCGGCCGACCCGTCGTCCCAGGAGCGCTCGTAACGGGCGAGCCACCCCGTCAGGAACTCGCGGTCCGGATCGGACGGGATGCGTGTGAACCGGGCCGTGTCCGGGTCACCGTCGAGCACCCAGCCGAGGTCGGGCACAAGCGCGGCAGCGAGCGGCTCGAGGCGGATCGCGTCGTCGGCGAGGGTGGGATCGGGCCGGCTCAGGCGCCGTGGCACTTCTTGAACTTCTTGCCGGAGCCGCACGGGCAGAGGTCGTTGCGGCCCACGTTCTCGAACTCGCTGTTGACCTTCGGGCGCTGCGCGACGGGTGTCGCGACGCCGCCGGCGCTCGCGAACCCGGCAGCGGCGGTCGACGTGCCTCCGGCGGCGAGGATCGCCTCCGAGCCGGCGAGCTGCTGATGTTCGTAGCTCAGGTTTCCGTTCGCGCCGTTCGGCGCCTGCTGCTGCAGCTCGGCGCTCTCCTGCGCGCTGATCTCCGCGTGGAAGAGGAGCGTGATCACCTCTTCGCGGATCGCGCGGTTCAACTCCTGGAACATGACCGCGCCCTCGTTCCGGTACTCCACGAGCGGGTCCTTCTGCGCGAGGCCGCGGAGGCCGATGCCCTCGCGCATGTAGTCCATGTTCTCGAGGTGCTCGCGCCAGCGGGTGTCGACGACCTGCAGGATGATGAACCGCTCGAGCTGGCGCATCAGCCCTTCCTCGAGCGCCTCGATCTCCTTCTCGCGCTCCGCGTAGGCGTCGAGCGCGTCGTCGAGGAACTCCTGCACGATCTGGTCGCGCTCGAGCCCCTTCAGCTCCTCGGCGGTGACGCCGGTGCCGTAGAGCGTGTCCATGGCTGACACGAGGTCCCCGAGCTCCCAGTCCTCCGGCAGCTCGGCGACCGTGTAGTCGGAGACGACGTTCGAGATCACCTCGGGCAGCCACTCCTCGCGAATCTCCTCCGAGAGGTCGGCGCCGTGCAGCACGCTGTTCCGCTGCTCGTAGATCACCTGGCGCTGGACGTTCATCACGTCGTCGTACTTGAGGACGTTCTTGCGTGCGACGAAGTTCTGCTCCTCGACCTTCTTCTGCGCGTTCTCGATCTGGCGCGAGAGGATGCCCGCCTCCATCGGCTGGTCGTCGGGGAGCTTGAAGCGCTCCATGATGTTGTGGATGCGGTCGCCCGCGAACAGGCGCACGAGGTCGTCGGTGCCCGACAGGTAGAAGCG
>JAICUZ010000242.1 GCA_025935595.1 Burkholderiales bacterium | reverse complement strand
CTCTGCCCGGGGCAGCTGGACGCCCGCTACACGGAGCTCGAGCAAGGGCTGCTCGGCGTCTACCACGCCGCCGTGGGTCACTGCCGCCCGGGCGCGAGCCTCGCCCAGCTCGACCGGCTGATCCGCAGAGGCATCGAGGAGGCCGGCTACCCGGGCCAACCGTCGCACCCGGTCGCCCACGGCGTCGGCGCCCGCGCCCACGAGCCGCCGTACGCGCACCAGGCGGGCGGCGGCACGATCGAGGAGGGAATGGTGCTGGCGATCGAGCCAGGGTGTTACTGGGACGGCGGGGGCGGTCTGCGCGTCGAGGACAACTTCCTGATCACCGCCGACGGCGCCGAGAAGCTGTCGTCCTTCCCCGATGGGGTCGTGCTCTGTGGATAGCGGCGTCGGCTCGACGGAGCCGCCCAGGAGCGAAGGTGCCGGCTCTGCCGGCGCCGGGAGCGGGATCGCAGACCTGATCTGGACTGGGAACGTCAACGACAGTTACGCGATCCGGGGCAGCGTCGGCCTGTACGACACGACGCTGCGCGACGGCGAGCAGACGGTCGGCGTCGTCCTCGACCCGGACGAGAAGCTCGAGATCGCCAAGCTCCTCGACGAGCTCGGCGTCGATCGGATCGAGGCCGGTTTCCCGCGCGTCTCCGACGACGACTGGCAGGCGGTCGCGAAGATCGCAGCGGCCGGGCTCCGCGCGGAGGTGTGGGGCTTCTCGCGCGCGGTTCCCGCCGACCTCGAAGCACTCGTCGAGCTCGGCGTGCAGTACTCGGTGATCGAGTCGCCGATCTCCGACCTGAAGCTCGACGCGATCGGTGTCTCGCGCGAGACGATGCTCGAGCGGATCGCGAAGGCGATGCGCTTCGCCGACGAGCACGGCATCCACGCCGCGTTCTTCGGCGTCGACTCGACGCGCGCCGATCCGGCGTTCTACGGCCGGGTGTACGAGACGGCGGTCGAGAACGGCGCGAAAGAGGTCGTCGTCGTCGACACGCTCGGGATTGCGTCGCCCGAGGCGGTGCGCGACCTCGTCGGCGCGACGCTGCAGTACGTCGACGGGCTCCCCGTGCACTTCCATGGGCACAACGACTTCGGGATGGCGACCGCGAGCGCGGCCGCGGCGGTTCGCGCGGGCGCCACCTGGGTCCACGGAACGATCAACGGCATGGGAGAGCGGGCCGGGAACGCGAACCTCGGCGAGGTCGCGATCGCGCTCCGAGCGCTGTACGGGGTGGAGACGAACCTGCGCCTCGACCGGATCCGCGCCGTCTCGGAGCGCGTTCGGGAACTCTCCGGCTACGCGCTCGAGCCGTGGAAGCCGGTCACCGGCGACACGCTCTATCGCCGCGAGTCGGGCGCGGTCGCGTCGCAGTTCCACGACCCGCCGTCGATCGAGCCGTACTCGTCGGAGCTCGTCGGCGCGGAGCGGTCGGTCGTGCTCGGCAAGAAGAGCGGTCTCGACTCGATCCGGATCAAGGCGAAAGAGCTCGGCCTCGAGATCGCAGAGGAGCGTCAGGCGGAGATCCTCGCGGCCGTGAAGGCCCTCGGCGTGGAGAAGCGCCGGCTCGTCACCGACGACGAGTTCAGGAAGATCGTCACCGGTGTCTGAGCACGACGCCGTCGTCGTCGGCAGCGGCGTCAACGGCCTCGCCTGCGCAGCACTGCTCGCGAAGGCCGGGTGGGACGTCTGCGTCCTCGAGCGAAACGACTGGTTCGGCGGCTGCATCCGCACGGCGGAGATCACCGAGCCGGGCTTCCGCCACGACGTGCTCAGCGCGTGGCACCCGCTCTGGGTCGGTGGACCCGCGCACGCGCAGCTCGGCGCCGACCTCGCGAAGCACGGGCTCGAGTACGTCAACACCGACTTCCCGACCGCGACCGCGTTCCCGGACGGAGAGAGCGCGTTCCTGCTCCGCACGGCCGACGGCAATGCCGGCGAGCTGGGGGAGGAGTGGCGCGGCGTGCTCGACTCGTTCTTCCCCACCGCCGACTTCGCTTTCGGCGTGCTCGGCACCGAGCTATGGTCGAAGCACGGCGCGGCGCTCGGCCTGCGGCTCGTGCGCAGGCTCGGCCGCGACGGTGCGCGCGACTTCGCCGGCCGGCTGCTCATCTCGGCACGAGACTGGCTCGAGTCGACGTTCGCATCCCGCAGGGCACACGGCGTGATCGCGCCCTGGGTGCTGCACACGGGCCTCGGCCCGGAGGCGGCGGCCTCCGGCTACATGGCGCAGGTGATCGCCGTGGCGGTCCAGGAAGGAGGCATGCCGATCCCGGTCGGCGGCGGCTCGATGCTGGCCGACGCGCTCGTCTCGTACATCCGCGCGTGCGGCGGCCGCTGCGAGACCGGTGCTCACGTCGACCGCGTCTTCGCCGGCGCGGTGCACGTCGCGGGTGGCGAGCGGATCGGTGCACGCCGCGCGATCGTCTGCAACACGACGCCGACCCAGCTGTATGGCGAGCTGCTCGGTGGGACGCCGCCGCCGTTTCGCTACGGCCGCTCGGAGATGCAGATCCACTTCGCCTTGTCCGAGCCCCCGAAGTGGGATGGCGACGAGCGGCTCGGGCGGACGGCGATCGTCCACCTCACGCCCGGCCTCGACGGCGTGTCCCGGGCGGTGAACGAGGCCGAGCGTGGCTTGCTCCCGGCGGAGGCGACCGTCGTCGTCGGCCAGCCGCTGACGATCGACCCCTCGCGCGCGCCCGGCGGCAAGGGGATCCTGTGGGTGCAGCTGCAGGAGCTTCCGTGGCAGGTGAAGGGCGACGCTGCGGGCGAGCTCGACACGGGCGACGGCGTCTGGACGGCGGAGCTGCGCGAGCGGTACGCCGACCGCATCCAGGCGCGCATCGCACGGCACGTCCCGAACCTCGAGAGCTCGATCCTGAAGCGGGTCGTCCTCTCGCCGGCCGACCTGTGGAGCACGAACGTGAACCTCATGCGGGGCGACCCGTACGGCGGCTCGCTCGCGCTCGACCAGAACTTCCTGTGGCGCGCCCCGCACCGGACCCCGGTCAAGGGGATCTGGCACGTCGGGGCCTCGACGCATCCCGGCCCCGGCCTCGGCGGCGGCTCCGGTGTGCTCGTCGCGCAGCAGCTGCTCGAGCCGCCGCTGCCGACCCGCATCGCCTCGCGTTTCAGGCGCTAGACGAGTAAGGATTGCCCGTGGCGGAACGGGCGGTCGAGCGGCGCGTGGTGACGGTGCTCTTCGCCGACCTCGTCGGCTTCACGACGCTGTCCGAGCGGCTGGACGCCGAGGACGTCGCGCTCATCCAGGACGCCTACTTCGCTGCGGCGAGGGAAACGGTCGCGCGGCACGGCGGCGTGCTCGAGAAGTTCATCGGCGACGCGGTGATGGCCGTGTTCGGTGTTCCACGTGCGCGTGACGACGATGCCGAGCGAGCGGTCCGCGCGGGGCTCGCTCTCATCTCGGCGGTCGAGCGACGGAACGCGTCGCTCGACCTCGAGCCGGAGACACTGCGGCTGCGCGTCGGCGTCAACACCGGCGAGGCGATCGTCGGCGAGATCACCGCCGACCGCGGGCCGGTGACCGGGGACACCGTGAACGTGGCGGCGCGCCTTCAGTCCGCAGCCGAGCCGGGCCGCGTCGTCGCCGGAGAGGTGACGGCGCTTGCGATCGCCGAGGTCGCCGAGCTCGAACCGCTGCCGCCGCTCGACCTGAAGGGAAAGGCGGAGCCGTTTCGCGCCGCGCAGGTCCGCGCGCTGCACTCCGAGCGCTCGCGCGAGCGCGCGCTCGGCTCGATGCGCGCGCCGACCCTCGGCCGCGACCGCGAGCTCGGGCAGCTGAGGGCGATGGTCGGCCGAACGACCAGGCTCACGGTCGTCGCGCCGCCGGGCGTCGGGAAGTCGCGGCTGCTGCGCGAGCTTGCGACGAGCACCGACGCCGCCGTCCTCATCGCTCGTCTTCGTCCCGATCTGCTCTCGCCGTTCGAACCGGTCGCGCAGCTCCTCGAGGAAGGCGGCGGTCGCGACGCGCTCGTGCAGGCGCTCGGCGACTCGCCGCGCGCCACGGTCGTCGCCGAGCTGCTCACCACCGTCGGCAAGCCGCGCGCCGGGCCTCCGGTCGAGCAGGAGCAGCTCTTCGCGGCGTGGCTCGAAGGGCTCGATGCGCTCGTCGGCGAGCGGCCCGCGGTGTGGCTCGTCGAGGACGTTCACTGGGCCTCGCGGGACCTGCTCGCGTTCCTCGACTGGGCGGCCGCGGAGGATCGGCGGGCGGGCCGCGCGATCGTGGCGACCGCCCGGCCGGTCCTG
>JAICUZ010000140.1 GCA_025935595.1 Burkholderiales bacterium | reverse complement strand
GACATCGCCGAGCGGGTCGCGGAGCTCCATGACGAGGCTCGCCTGCTCGTCACCGACGGCGACTGCTCCGACAAGCAGGCCGCAGCGGCGCAGGCCGCGCTCGCGCTCTCGACCACCAATCCGGAGCGGCTTCTCGATCTCGCGAGCCTTCGCGCGTCCGGCGATCGCGCCGCAGGGTACGAGTCTGCGCGCAAGCGGCTCGAGCAGGCCGCGTTCGACGAGCTCGCGCTGCGCGACAAGGATCTCCTGCAGGAGCTGCTCGACCTCTTCGCAGCCGAGTACGCAGCTGCCAAGCAGCGTGAGTCTGCGCTCGACTTCGAAGATCTGCAGCTGCTGACGCGCGACCTGCTGCGTGACGACGATCGGGTGCGCGAGCAGGAGCAGCTGCGGTTCCGCGCGCTGATGGTCGACGAGTTCCAGGACACGAACCGCCTCCAGTGTGAGCTGATCGACCAGCTCTGCGGCGGCCCGCTCGAACGCGATGTCTTCTTCGTCGGCGACGAGTTCCAGTCGATCTACGGATTCCGCCACGCAGACGTCGCGGTCTTCCGCGAGCGTCGCGAGGCAGCCGCGCAACGGCTGCCGCTCGCGCGTAACTATCGCTCCCGGCCCGAGGTGCTCGCCGCCGTGAACCACCTGTTCCGCGAGGAGTTCGGCGACGGCTATCAGCCGCTCGCCGCGTCCGGTGAGTTCACCGATCCCGTCTTCGGCCACCCCGTCGAGCTGCACGTCACCGACAAGCGCAGCTTCAAGGACGCGCCGCTCAACTGGCGTGACGGCGAGGCGAAGGCGATCGCGCGACGCGTCCGCGAGCTGGTCGACGCCGGGGTCGCCGCCGCGGGAGAGATCGTCTTGCTCTTCGCCGCGGGCACCGACGCCGAGCGCTACGAGGCCGCGCTTCGCGCCGAGGGCCTGCCGACGTACCGCGCGACCGGTCGCGGCTACTTCGGTCAGCAGCAGGTCGTCGACCTCCTCGCGTATCTCCGGCTGTTGCACAACCGCTACGACGACGAGGCGCTCGTGACCGTCCTCGCGTCCCCCTTCGTCGGCGTCTCCAACGACGGGCTCGTGCAGGTCCGTCGGCACGCCGGCAAGCGGCCGCTCTTCACCGGGATCGAGCGCTCGCTCCCGGAGCAGCTCTGCGAGGACGACGAACGGTTCGTGCGCGCGTTCAAGCAGCGGTACGAACGGCTCGTGGCGGCATCGGCGCGTACGAGCCTTGAGCGCCTCTGCGAGGAGATCGTGTCGGCGCACGATTACGACCTCGCAGTGCTCGCACAGTGGGACGGCAAGCGCCGCTACGCGAACCTGCGCAAGCTCATGCGCCTCGCGCGCTCCTACGAGTCGCTGCGCGGCCCTGATGTCGAAGGCTTCGTGAAGTTCATCCGCGACCAGGAAGCGGTCGGCGCCTCTCAGCTCGAGGCGGTGTCCGAGGAGGAGGGCGCGGACGCCGTGCGGCTGCTGACCATCCACGCCGCGAAGGGGCTCGAGTTCAAGGTGGTGATCGTCGCCGACGCGGGTCGCGACACCGGAGGCCCGCCGTCGGCGGACGAGATCATCGTGCGCCCCGACGGCCGCTTCGGGTTCCGCGTCGTCGATCCGAAGTCGGGCAAGAAGCGCCCCGTCCTCGACTACGAGGCCGTGCGCGAGGCAGAGCGCGAGGACGAGCGTGCCGAGCGGCTCCGCCTGTACTACGTCGCGATGACGCGGGCGATCGACCGGCTGATCGTGTCCGGCGCGATCGACCCGGAGAAGACGCGCGACCTCGACACGCCGATCGGCTGGGTGCTCTCCCGGCTCCAGGTCGGCGACGAGCCCGTCGACGGCGAGCTCGAGCGCGGAGAGGCACGGTTCGTCATGCGGGTGCACGGCTACGAGCCGGAACCGCCGGCCGAGCCGGTCGAGAGTGGGGAGGGCCAGCTGGCGCTGTTCGCAGAGCTCCCGACGGCGCCGGCGCCGCGCGGGTACCGCCTGCCGGAGCTGCAGCCGCTACCGCCGGCGCCGCTCCACAAGGTGAGGCGGCTGTCGTACTCGGCGCTCGCGCTCTTCGAGCGGTGCTCATATCGCTACTACGCCGAACGCGTCGCCGGCCTGCGCGAGGAGCGCGGGTCATCGCCGGGCGGCGGCGGTGGGTTGCGCGCGACCGAGATCGGCGACGCGGCTCATCGCCTGCTCGAGCTCGTCGACCTTGCTGCACCGGCGCTGCCCGACGTGTCGCTCGTCCGCGACTGGTACCCGGAGGTGACCGACGAGGAGGTCGAGCGGATCGAGGGGTTCGTCGGCGCGTACTGCACGTCCGAGCTCGCTGCGCGGGTCGCGCGCCTGCCGGGCGCGGTGCCGGAGCGGCCGTTTGCGTTCGAGCACGACGGCGTGCTGTTGCACGGTCGGCTCGATGTGTTGTGGCGTGAAGGTGCCCGAGCGATGGTCGTCGACTACAAGACGAACTCACTGGCAGAGGGAACACCGGAGGAGATCGTCGAGAGCGACTACCACCTGCAGCGGCTCGTGTATGCGCTCGCGTGCTTCCGCGCCGGGGCCGACGAGGTCGAGGTCGTCTACCACTTCCTCGAGCGGTCCGACGCCGTCGTCGCGACGACGTTCGACCGGAGCGAGCTCCCCGGGCTCGAGGAGGAGCTATCCGCCGCGATCCGCCGCATCGACGCGGGGGAGTTCACGCCGTCGCCGGACGAGTTCACGTGCAACGGATGCCCTGCGCTCGACGTCGTCTGTGCGGGACCGAAGCTGCGCAACCCGCCCGAGCGCATCGTGGCGACCGTGTAGATGCCGCGCAGCTACGTCGCGGAGGCGCGGCGGAAGAAGGTCGAACCGAAGAGGCACCGCATCGGGCCGATTGTCGAGGCGCTCGCGGTCGAGCACGCCGACGCGAAGATCGCCCTGCGGTTCGAGCGTCCGCTCGAGCTGCTCGTGTCGGTGATGCTCTCCGCACAGACGACCGACGTGAACGTGAACCGCGTCACGGAGAAGCTGTTCGCCAAGTACCGCCGGCCAGAGGACTACCTGGCGGTGCCGGTCGAGGAGCTCGAGCGCGACATCTTCGCGACGGGCTTTTACCGGCAGAAGGCGAAGGCGCTGCGCGGGACGATGCAGCGGATCATCGAGGTGCACGACGGGGAAGTGCCGACCGCGTTCGACGACCTATTGAAGCTTCCCGGTGTCGCGCGCAAGACGGCGAACGTCGTCTCGGCCGAGCGTGGCAACGCCCAGGGGATCGTCGTCGACACGCACGTGCGCCGACTCTCACAACGCCTCGCGTTGACGAAGCAGGAGGACCCGGTGAAGATCGAGCGGGACCTGATGCGGCTGGTGCCCCGGGTCGACTGGGCGCGCTTCCCGCACCTCCTGATCTGGCACGGTCGGCGGATCTGCGACGCGCGCAGGCCGCGGTGCGAGGAGTGCCCGCTCGCCGAGTCGCTCTGTCCGTCTAGCCGCGTCTAGGGGTCAGCGCGACGAGCAGGCCGCCGTCGTCGTCATAGGCGGGGAAGACGTCTGCGACGACGTGCTTCTCGTTGCCTGCACGGGTTGTGATCGACAGCTGCTCGCCGAGGCGCCGGACGCCCCATTCGCGGGCGAGCTCGACCGGCTTCGGGTCGGAGAGCTGCAGCGCCTCGACGACGTCGCGGCCGATCAGGTCGGGCTCGCCGAAGCCGGTGAGCTCGAACACGCCTCGCCCGATCGCGAGCACGCGGCGTTCCTGGTCGGTGACGACAAAGCCGGTGTCCGGCGCGGGGTAGTAGTCGTCGAGCAGCTCGAACAGGAACCCGAAGCCGCAGTGGCGGCAGGCGGGCGCGTCCTTCGAGAAGCCCTCGCGCGCATCGATGTCCACGGAGCGCTCCTTGCAGCGCGGGCAGATGTAGTAGGGCACGCGCCGGTCAGGGTAGCGAGGCATCCCTCGTTCGAGGCACGACCGAGGTGGGACCGAGTTCAGCCGAATGCGTCGGGCGCCGTCCTCCGCGGTGGCGAAGATGAGGTGCGGGATGGGGATCGACAGTCGTCAGGGGGAGCGGGCACTCAACATCGTCGAGTGCCGGGAGTGCGGGATCTCGAGCGGTGCGTTCTGGATTCGCTGGCGGGCGTATCGCATCGACGATCCCGAGCTGGACGAGCCGCCGGCGCTCGCGTTCTACTGCCCGGCGTGCTCCGATCGCGAGTTCGGCTCGCGGCGGCGCAACAGGCTGTAGCCCGGCGGGACGTTCAGACCCATCGCTTCCAGCGGAAGAACGCGAGCTGGGCCACGGTGGTGCCGAGGATCCACGCCCACGCCCACCAGTAGCCCCACGCCCAGCCGAGCTCCGGGATGTGGTGGAAGTTCTGGCCGTAGAGCCCGACGATGAACGTCGGCAGGAGCAGCAGCGACGCGATCATGGTGAGGCGCTTCATCACCTCGTTCTGGTCGTTCGCGATCTTTCCCTGGAGGTAGTCGCGGATCCCGGCCAGCGAATCCCGCGCGGCGTCGAGGCCCTCTGACGCGCGTAGCAGCTTGTCGAACGCGCTGCCGAACGCGATCTCGACGTCGCGGGGGAACAGCACGCCCCGTTCGAGCTCGACGCGGTCGTCGAGGATCTTCCGGACTGCATCTCTCGTCGGGGCGAGCGTGCGGCGGACGTGGAGCAGGTCGTGCCGGAGGCCGCGGATGCGACGCCCGATTTCGCTGGGCGGCGTGTCTGTGACGCGGTCCTCGAGCTCGTCGATCTCGTCGTCGAGCGCGTCGATGACGTCGAGATACTTCTCCGCCACTTCGTCGACGAGGTGGTAGACGTACATCCCCGTCTCCTCGTCGGGGCGGCACGCTTCCTTCGCCGGCGCCGGGTCGAACGGCTTTTCGCCGGGAGGCGTCTTCGACACGGTCACGAGCACGTCCATCGTCGCGACGAAGTCGATCTCCTGGTAGTAGAGCCTGTCCTCGTGCGGGACCTCGACGGGAAGTAGCAGGATCCCGAGCACGTACTCGCCGTGCGACTCGATCCGCGGCCGCGGCTCGTCGTCGTGCTCGTGCGGGGCGAGCAGTGCTTCCATCGCCGTCTCGTGGACGTGCTCGGGCAGCGCGTCGCGGAGCTCGGCCTGCTTGGGGTCGACCAGGTCGATCCACGTGGGCACGACCGCAGGCTACGACTGTCGCCGGACGTATGATGTGCCCGACCCGTCAGCGACCCGAGGAGCGCACGTGCGCACTCCGTTCATCTCCATCGCGAAGAGCTTCATGACACCTTCGGAGGGTATGAACCGTGCTGCACACAACGTTGAACCTCGGGATCCTGGCGCATGTAGACGCCGGTAAGACCACACTCACCGAGCGCCTTCTCTACGACGCCGGCGTGATCGCCGCGCCCGGCAGCGTCGATCGCGGGACGACTCAGACCGACACGCTCGCGCTCGAGCGCGAGCGGGGGATCACGATCAGGTCGGCGGTCGTCTCGTTCCCGATCGACTGCATCACCGTCAACTTGATCGACACGCCCGGCCATCCGGACTTCATCGCCGAGGTCGAGCGCGTGCTCGGCGTGCTCGACGGCGTCGTGCTCGTCGTGTCAGCCGTCGAGGGTGTGCAGGCGCAGACCCTCGTGCTCGTGCGCGCGTTGCAGCGGCTGCGGCTCCCGACGATCTTCTTCGTCAACAAGACCGACCGTGCAGGGGCGGACGTGGACCGCGTCGTCGCCGAGATCCGTGCGCGGCTCGGTGTGAATCCGATGCCGCTGTGGGCCGTCGATGCAGAGCGGCTCGCCGAGCGCGACGACGATCTGCTGGCCGCGTTCCTGGACGGCCGTGAGTTCGACGTCGACGAGGCCCTCGTGGCACTGGCCCGCCGCGGGGCGGCGCAGCCCCTTCTGCACGGGTCGGCGCTCACCGGCGAGGGCGTCGACGAGCTGCGCGCGGCGATCGCGCGGTTCCTGCCCGCGAGCTCCGGCGACTCGGGTACGTCGCTTGACGCGGCGGTGTTCAAGATCGACCGCGGCGCCAAGGGCGAGAAGGTCGCCTGGCTGCGGCTCTTCGCCGGAACCGTTCGGACGCGCGACCGGATCGGCGACGCCAAGGTGACCCAGCTCGAGGTGTTCGACCACGGCGGCCCGGTTCGCCGCCAGGCCGCCACCGCAGGCGAGATCGCGAAGGTGTGGGGACTGCACAACGTGCAGATCGGCGATCGGCTCGGCGGCTCGGCGGCCGTCACCAGGCAGCAGTTCGCGCCGCCGGCCCTGGAGGCCGTCGTCGAGCCGGTCGATCCGGACGACGGCAACCGCCTTCGGCTGGCGCTCGAGCAGCTCGCCGAGCAAGACCCGTTGATCGGGTTACGGCAGCGCGGACATGGGCTCTCGGTCTCGATCTACGGCGACGTGCAGAAGGAGGTGCTCGAGGCGACGCTCGCGCGCGACTACGGTCTCGACGTCGCGTTCCTGGAGACGCGTCCGATCTGCGTCGAGCGGCCGGTCGGAGCGGGTGAGGCGGGCGAGCTGCTGAACGCGCGGACGAACCCGTTCGACGCGCAGCTCGCTCTGCGCATCGAACCCGCCCCCGACGGTTCAGGTGTGGCGTTCGACCTCGGCACCGTCACCCACGACCGCATCCCGCTCTACGCGTACAAGCGGCGCGAGGAGTTCGAAGCGGCGATGGCCGGCTACGTGCGCGACTCGCTCCGTGTCGGGCTGCACGGGTGGGAGGTCGTCGACTGCGTCGTGACGCTCGTCGACTGCTGGTACAGCCTCGCCGACGGCCCGCCGTCGCGGCGCGGGCCGCTGAGCATGCCGGCCGACTTCCGAGGGCTGACGTCGCACGTGCTCGCACACGCGCTCGCGAACGCAGGCACGGTCGTCTGCGAGCCGATCCTGCATGTCCGGATCGACGTTCCCGCCTGGTCGCTCGGTGCCGTCATGGCGGCCGCGCGCCGTCTCGACGCGACACTCGAGCAGCCGGCGACAGAGGACGGCACCGCGACGCTCGAGGGGGAGCTACCGGCGGTGCGGTTGTCCGGCCTGCAGCGCCAACTGCCGGGCCTCACGCGCGGCGAGGGGGTGATCGAGTCG
>JAICUZ010000164.1 GCA_025935595.1 Burkholderiales bacterium | reverse complement strand
GACGACCGTAGCGCGGAGCGCCGCCGTGTTCGGAAGGATCTTCGCGACGTCCTCGGTGTTCTTCGTCTCCTGGTAGTCGGCGGCGGAGAGCACGAGACGGTGCCGTCCTTTCGTCGCTGCGATTCGGATCGTGCCGGAGCCGAAGCGCGATGCAACCCGCCTCCCGTCGAGTGTCGCGACGATCGAGCTGGGATCGACGCCCGAGCCGGCGTCGGTTGCCGCGACGACGATGGATCCGTTCCTCGACCGCACCTTGAGCGTCGGCGGCCTGACGTCGTTCACCCAGTAGCGGAACGTGAACGGCCGGCCGCCTGCGTTCCTGCTGTCGAAGACGACGTCGTACGCGCCGGCGGCCGGAAGGACGACCGCGGCGACGCGGCGCCGCTGCCCGTAGCTCCGCCGGTACGGGTTGAAGTCGAGCGGCATCGCCGTGTAGCCCGCAAGCCGGTCCTCCGAGCCGTCGAGCGTGATGTGCGGATACACGTTCCCGGAGAGCACGGCGACACCGGCGTTCGCCGCGCCTGCGGGCACACGGATTCGATACGCGCGCTCGGGCCCCGGGTAGGTGTCGTCGCCGCCGGTCGGGTAGCGGTAGCGGGTCACGAGCGCCGGTGCTCCTGCGGTCGTTCCCTTGCGCGTGCCCGGCGTCAGAGGCGTTGCCTTCGCCCGAGCGAGCTTCGGCGCGGTGGTCAGGAACCAGTACGGGATGCGCCGCACGTCGGCGCCGCGCGTGAGGACGAGGTAGCCGCTCTGGTCGCCCGTGGTCTCAGCGCCCGCCGCGGTGAGCGTGAGCTGTCCGGGCACGGTCACCGTCGCGGGAGCGGTCACCGTCCCGGTGCCGACGATCGTCGCCGACCAGTCGCCCGCGCCGCCGCCTGCGTCGGTGAGCGTCACGGTGCGGCTCGCAGTCGTGCCGGGACGAAGCGCGCCGAACGACAGACCGGTCGGTGCGGCGAAGAGAAGGGGGATGTCGGCCCGCGGCAGGTCGACCACGCCGCCGCCGTCCCGCTGAACGGTCACGCCTGCGACCGGGTCGCCGGTCTGCTCGAGGGCCGACTTGATCTGTGCGACCGTCCAGGTCGGATGGCGCTCCTTGAGCAGCGCCGCTGCCGCGGAGACGACCGGCGCCGCCATGCTCGTGCCGCTGAGCGTGCCCCATAGGCCCCCCTGGTTGGCGGGCAGCGACGAGATGACGTCGACACCGGGTGCCGCGACATCGGGCTTCATCTGGAGCGAGAGCGGCGTCGGCCCCGCAGACGAGAAATCGGCGATCTCGTTGCGCGAGGTCACGGCGGCGACGGTGATCGCATCGGGTGCGTTACCAGGGGAAGACACCGATCCGTAACCGAACTGGTCGAAGTCGTTGCCCGCCGCGATCACCGGCACGACGCCGGCGGCGGCTGCGCCCTCGATCGCCTTGACGACCAGGTCGCGCGACGGCTCGACCTCGGGCTCGCCGAGCGAGAGGTTGATGACATCCATCCCGTCGGCGACGGCCGCTTCGATCGCCGCCGCGATCTCGGCGCTGTTGCCGTCGAGCCCGAAGCCCGGTGTCGGGATCGTCAATGCCTTGTAGTTCCCGATGTAGGCGTTCGGTGCGACGCCGGAGAGCGTGTTGGGACCGACTTGCACGCCGTGCACGCCGGCTGCGATTCCCGCGACGTGGGTCGCGTGGAACGAGGCGGTCGGATCGAACGGCGCCGCCGCGTACTTCCACTTCGGCGAGGCCGGCGTGAACGTGCGCTGAACGATCACCTTGGGCGTGGCGAGGTGTGTTTGGCCCTTCGGGAAACCGGGCGGGTACTGAAAGCCGTTCGCGTCGAAGTACGGATGGTCTGCCTGCACGCCGTCGTCGATGATCCCGATCTTCATCCCGTTGCCTGCGGTCTCGAAGTTGGGCCCCCAGAGCTTGTCGGCGCCGATCTGCTGCGGATCGAGCTTCGTGGCGAGCGAGTGGTATCGGACGTTCGGCCAGACCTCGGCGACCCCGGGCACGTGCGCGAGGTTCGAGAGTTCTGCGAGGGGCAGCACGACGGCGAGGCCGTTCGCGACGAGCTTGTACCGCCAGCGGATCCGAGACGACGGAATCGCCTGCTCGATGCGCGCCGAGACGACTGCTTGTTGTGACTCGATCCCGCGCAGGTAGCTCACGTGGCGCGCGGAGAGCAGCGAGCGCCCGAACGTCGCGAGCGGCGGTGACTTCAAGGTCACGACGACCTCGGTCGTCGGCACGGGCGTACCCCCGAACCCGTCCCCCGACAGCGCGATCGCAGACGCCGCCGACACCACGATGATCGTGAGAAGGCGTCTCAGAGTGCCGCATCGTAGCCGCGCGTCGAGGCTCAAGCGCGGCGGGGCGGCGGACCGGGGGAGAGTACGGCCGCCGCCGCCGCCGCGGCCGGCATCCGGCTCCCCCTTGGACCGCGAGCGTCGGATGCCCGGGACTTGTTCGTGCCCCGCTGCCGTCGTCCTACCTGCGCTTCACGCGCGGCTGAGAAAGAGTCGTGCCTCGATCGCCGTGATCTGCGTGCTCAGGCTCTCGATCTCCGTCGCGAGCGACCTCGCCCACGCGAGGCCGAACTCGTTCGGGAACGCGAGCATTCGCTCCGTGAGCCTGTCGTGCTGGCGGAGAAGGTCGCGCTGCCGGTGGCGCACGTGCGCGAGCTCCGCCGCAAGTGCGTCCGGGTCGGGGAGATGTTCGACCGCCACGGCCCGTCTATCGGTACGGCTGCGGCGGATCAAAAGGGTGACTTGGCGTCGGCATCCCGGGCCCGGCGTGCCGGTGTGCAACGACTGCGAACGCGTCATCAGCCGCTACCGCCACGGGCCACGCGAACTCTGCATCCACTGCGTCACCAACCGCCGCAGAGCCGCGAAAGGGTCGCCGCATGAAAGTCTGTCGCGGTGAAGACGAAGTCCCGGCCGCGGTTATGCGGCCGGGACTTCGTCGTCGACTACTTCGTGCGCTCGAAGTTCGTGCCACCCGCGCACGTCCCATGGCCGGCCTCGCCGGGCGAGCCTTGGGTGTGCGGGGTCTGGACGATGCTGTCGAGCGGCCCCTGATTCATGTCATTGAGGCCGTTGAAAGCGCAGATCGAGTTCGCATTCGAGAACGCGCCCGTCTGCTTTCCGGTTGCCGAACCCGCCACTCCCGGAGTCCCTGGAGGACCAGCTACCTCACCCGCCAGAGCTGATCCACTGGTCAACGCGCCGAGAGCCGCAGCGCATGCGACTGCCGCGAACGTTCTACGCATGTCCCTTCCTCCCCTGTCCCTGTCGCCGAAAGTGGCGACAGACAGGACGTTACGACACTCGTGACAAAAATGTCAAAGCACCGGCCCTCCAAGCTGCCGTGGCCGGGAGGCTTTCGGCAGCTCCTTTTTAAGCGCCAGACACCGCATGACCCCCGCAGTCGTTTTTCCCTCCGTTCGGGAGGATCGAGGTGAAGGCGATTCAGAGCCGCGGCTCTCTCTCATCGCTGCGGGGTGCTGCGTACGGTCGGTGAGTTCACGGTCGACCGGTCGAAGCCGTCTGGTCGCGGGTCGATGTGCAAACCGTGTGACGCCGAGCGGGTGCGGGAGTGGTGTGAAGCCGGGAGGGAAGACGGCCGGCTCGGTCCGGTCGATCCCGCTGCGGCAGATCGTCCTCGATGCGCTCGAGAGGCTGCCGCCGAGGATTGACACCCCGATCCTCGTCCCGGCCGCGAAAGGCGACGACATCGACATCGAGACGTTCCGTCACCGCGAGTGGACGCCGGCGCTACAAGCCGCAGGCATCGACCACCGCCGCGTGTACGACTGCCGGCACACGTTCGCCACCTGGGCGATTGAGGACGGCGTCCCGCTCTGGCAGCTCGCGACGATCATGGGTACGTCGGTCGTGCAGATCGAGGACACCTATGCCCGCTCGGGATCGGATCGGTGTCGTTTTCTTCCCAGAGTCTTCCCGCCAACGGCTTGAGAGCGGCTATGCGGATGAGAGGACTTGAACCTCCACGCCCATAAGGGCACACGGACCTGAACCGTGCGCGTCTACCAATTCCGCCACATCCGCGGGGCACCGCAGTGTACCGGCGGTCAATGGCTACGATCGATCCATGAGCACGCAACCGTTGCGAGAGCTGCTCGAGCGCGCCTTCCCGGACGCGACGGAGCTCGACGTCGTCGACCGTACCGGTGGCGGCGACCACTTCCAGGTGGTCGTCACGGCGCCATCGCTCTCGGGCCTCTCGCTCGTCGAGCAGCACCGGCGCGTCTACGAGGCGCTGTCGGCCCCGCTCGGCGACGGAACCATCCACGAGCTGCGCATCAAGACGAAGGGAGCATCCTGACCGTGAGCTACACCGACCAGATCAAGAACGTCATCGAGAGCTCGGACGTCGTCCTGTTCATGAAAGGAACGCCGTCGTTCGCCATGTGCGGCAACTCCGACCGCGCGCTCCAGGCGCTTCGCCGGGCCGGTGCGCCCGTGACAGCGGTCGACATCCTTCCCGATCCGCAGATCCGGCAGGAGCTGTCCGCGATCTCCGGCTGGCCGACGATCCCGCAGGTGTTCGTCAAGGGAGAGCTCGTCGGCGGCGCCGACATCGTCGAGGAGCTCGAGCAGAGCGGTGAGCTCGCCGCGACGTTGCGCGAGAAGCTCGGTGACGACTTCGCAGCTCAGCGCGACGAGACCACCGTCGCAATCGCCTAGTTCGCGAGAATCGCCAGCACGTCGGCGGCGTGCGTGTCCGGCTTGACGTTGTGGATGACGCGCTTGATCATGCCGTCCTCGCCGATCACGAAAGTCGAGCGAGACACGCCGAGATAGGTGCGGCCCATGTACTTCTTCTCGCCCCAGACGCCGTAGAGGTCGGCGACCTTGTGGCCGGTGTCCGCGAGCAGCGTGAACGGCAGGTCGTACTTGTCCCGGAACTTGACGTGCGACGCCTCGTCGTCGGGCGAGACGCCCAGCACGACGGCGCCCGCCTGCTCGAACTCTCCGTATGCGTCGCGGATCCCACACGCCTGCGTCGTGCAGCCGGTCGTGTCGTCCTTGGGATAGAAGTAGAGGACGACCGGTTTGCCGCGTAGCTCTGAGAGCGTGATGCTTTCGCCGGCGTCGCTCGTCAGCGTGAAGTCGGGTGCAGGCGTTCCTTCTTCGATCACGTCGATCCTCCCGGTAGCGTTCGTCGGCGATGCTAACGGCGCACCATGTAAACGCATTCCTGCTGATCGGCGTCTGCGTCGCCGCATCGGCTGCGGCCTTCTGGGCTCGACGCTCACACGCCGGGTCGGCCGTCGCGCAGCTGCTGGCCCTCGCACAGACGCTCCTGGTCGGGCAGGTTGCGCTCGGGCTGTTGCTTCTCTCCGACCACCACCGCGCGAAGGATCACCTCCACTACGCCTACGGGACGTTCGCGTTGCTCGCCGTGCTCTCGCCGTGGCTGTACGCGCCGACTGAGCCCCGTGCGCGCCTTCTCTGGTTCGCGGTCGCGACGTTGATCGCCGCCGCCCTCGGTGTTCGCGCTTTCATGACGGCATGAGTCCGTTCATCCGCAACCTGGCGATCCTCGCGGTCGTCGCGCTGGCGATCGTGCTGCTGAACCAGGAGACGGCGCTCGTGACCGCCGCGACGCTCCTTCGCTTCGCGTTTTTCATCGTGATCGGCGTCGTCGCGTACTTCTTCTGGCGCGACATCGGACGCCGGGAGATCGAGACCTGGCCGACGCGATCCTCGCGTGTGTTCTACGCCGCGGTCGCGCTGTTCGTGGTCGACGTCGGCTGGTGGGTCGTCGTCGGCGTCACCGGTCGGGATGTCCTTGCCGCCCTCGTCGTCGGCGCGATCTGCCTCTACGTCGGCGTCACGACGTGGCGCGAGCAGCACTCGGTTCTCTGACCGACATACCGTCCAGGCGGTCGAGCGCCTCGCGAAGCGGCATGTGCTGTCCGACGAAGATCGGCGTGTCGCGCTCGGTGTAGCGCGAGGCCTCGCTGTCGCGGAGGCGAAGCATCAGGTGCATGAAGTCGGCCGGCTCGTCGCACTCGAACGCCGTCATGAACTCCTGGTCGTCGATGCCGAACGAGTAGCTCGTGTGGTTCTTGATCCCGGGGAACTCGTCGCGCCCGATGGTGATGTGCTCGTCCATCGCGCGCTGGCGATCGGCCTCGGGTAGCGCGTACCACGGGCGTACCTTCTCGAACGGATAGACGACGAGGTACGGCGAGCCCTGCGGCACGAGCTT
>JAICUZ010000075.1 GCA_025935595.1 Burkholderiales bacterium | reverse complement strand
GCATCGCATAGCCACCCTCGAGCATCGCGGGCGCACGCTGCATCAGCCGGTCCCAGTCCGGGACGTCCCAGCCGAACGCGTCGGCGAGGCGCACGATCATGTTGAACAGCGCGGCGACGTGCGCTGCGTCGTGGAGTGCTGCCCGTGAGAGGCCCGCGGCGTACGCGGCCTCGGCGTCAGCGGCCGTCAGCTCGTCCGGATGCAGCGTCTGCTTCTCGATGAATCCGAGCGCAGCGCGCAGGCGCTCGTCGACCGGCGCCGTGCGCCAGTCCTCCCTGACCGCATCCCAGACTTCCTCACCGAGCGCGTACGACGCGACCGCGCCGTGGGAGTTGAGTCAGAACAGGCATTGGTTCAGGTGTGAGGCGAAGCCGGCGAAGAGCTCGCGCTCCCCTGCGCTCCACTCCGACGGGCCGCGCATCACGCCGTCGAGCTCGTCGGAGAACCAACCGCCGAACAGGTCCGGCCGGTAGAGCAGCGTCTTGACCACTCCGAGCGCTTCGGGCGGCGCATGGTCGCCGTTCAGGATCTCCAACCTCATTCGATCACCCGATCGGCCGCAGCCAGCCGGCGGCGTCCTTCTTCGACGGCGACGGCGACGGTGCGCTCGAAGATCTCGTCCTCGCTCACACCGGCGTCCTTGACCGCCTGGACGTCGGCGTCGGTGATCGTGTACGCCGCCGTGCGGACCTTTTCGAGATACGACTCGAGGGGACCCACGCCCGGAAGTCTTACAGCTCGCGGGCGCCGGCCGACGCCCGCGTCACCCACGCCGCGCCCGGCATGCGTTCGGCGAAACGCTGCGCGTCGCCCACGTCGACGAGCGCGACGATCGCGCCGCCGAAGCCGCCGCCCGTCATCCGCGCCGCGACCGCCCCGCTCGCGTAGGCGAGCTCGACGAGCCGGTCGAGCTCCGGGGTCGTCACCTCGAAATCGTCCCGAAGGCTCTCGTGCCCCTCGCGGAAGAGAACGCCGAGCGCATCGAAGTCGCGCCCGCGCAGGGCCGCGACCACGGCACGGACGCGTCGGTTTTCGGACTCGATGTGCCGGAGGCGCGAGGGCATCCCCTCCTCGAGCTCCCGTTTGCGCGAGGCATAGCCGGTCTCCGCGTTCCGTCGCATGGCGCCGGAGTCGACGACGACGATCGCAAGCTCGTCGGGCAGCGGCACAGGCTCGAACGCGAGCGTCTCGAAGTCGAGGAGCAGCGCGTGCCCCTCGCGGCCGAGTGCAGACGCAGCCTGGTCGAGGATCCCACTCGGCACGCCGAGCGCACGATGCTCCGCCCGCTGCGCAGCGTGCGCGAGCTCGAATCCCTCGACCCCGCCGAGCGCAAGCGTGAGCACCACGTGCACGGCCGCGGACGACGACAGCCCCGTGCCGATCGGCAGCGTCGAGTTGAGCACGCCGCGACACGGCTGAACCTCGCCGCCGAGCTCGGCGACCACGGCGGAGACCGACGCGGTCAGATCGGCCTCAGCCGAGATGATCGACATCTCCTCTGCCGGCTCGATCGTCAGCGTCACGCCGAGCTCGATCGCCGCGGGCAGGGCGAGCCCGCCCACGAGGTCTGTGTACTCGCCGATCAGGTTGACGCGCCCGGGCGCGAAAAACCTACGCTGCCGCGTCGTTGTCCTCTTCCCGCTGCTCGGGCCGCCGCCAGGGCTGGAACGTGACGACCAGGCGGTCGATCCGCTGACCCTCGACCGATTCGACTTTGAAGAGCAGACCGTCGTGCTGGACCTCGTCGCCGGGCGCAGCCGTCCGCCCGAGCTCGCCGAACACGAAGCCGGCCATCGTGTGGTAGTCCTCCTGCGGCAGTGCGCAATCGAACTGCTCGTTGAAGTCGTCGATCGGGAACGTTCCGTCGATGCGGATCGTGTCGTCGTCGATGCGCTCGATCGTCTCGTCCGGCAGGTCGAACTCGTCTTCGATCTCGCCCACGATCTCCTCGAGGAGGTCCTCGAGGGTGACGATCCCCTCCATCGACCCGTACTCGTCGATCACGATCGCGATGTGCTGGTTCGTCCGGCGGAACTCGGTCAAAAGCGCACCCAGGTCCTTCGTCTCGGGAACCATGTAGGCCGGGCGGACGATCGTCTCGAGGTCGACCGAGACGATGCCGCGGTCGTGCAACGCCTCGATCAGGTCGCGGATGTGCAGGACACCGACGATGTCGTCGAGCGACTCGCGGTAGACGGGATAGCGCGTGTACGGCGACTCGAGCACGGCCTTCAACGCCTCCTCCGCCGGGAGCGCGATCGAGATCGCGGTCACCTCCGGCCGCGGCACCATCACGTCCGAGACCTCCTTGTCGGCGAAGTCGAAGACCTTGTAGAGCATCTCCTGCTCCTCGTGCTCGATCTCGCCCTGATCGGCGGACGACGAGAGGAGCATGCGGAGCTCCGCCTCGGAGTGCGCCTCGTGCTCCGCACCCGGAGGCTGAAGCCCGAGCGCGCGGAGAATCACCGCCGACGACTCCTGTAGGAGCCAGACGAGCGGCCCGAAGATGGTGAAGAACCCGCGCACCGGCGCCGAGACCGCCAGGGCGGTCCGCTCCGGATGGCCGAGGGCGATCCCTTTCGGTACGAGCTCGCCGACGACGACGTGCAGGTAGGTGACGATCAGCAGCGCGAGGATCACGGCGAGGATCGACGCCATCACCGTGTCGAACTTGCGCGACAGGACCTGCTCGCCGAGCGCACCGATGCCAAGGCTCGTCATGGTCACGCCGAGCTGCATCGCGGCAATGAAGCGGGGCGGGTCGCCGGTGATCCTCAGAACCTGCCGCGCTCCGCGGTTGCCCTCGTGCTCGAGCTCGAGGATCCGCGTGCGGCGCGACGTGACGAGGCCGTACTCGGCCGCGACGAAGAACGCGTTCAGCAGGATGAGGCCGACGAGCGCCAGCATCTCGAGGAGAAACGTCATAGAGAGCGTCCCGAGGACGCGCGCGTACTTGGCGGCAGGTCGTCGTCCACGCGGATCAGTCGCACGAGTATAGCCGGGCTCGCGACGGAGCGAACATATGTTCTATCATGGCCGGGTGCGGGTCGAGTACCGCGAAGAACCGTGCAAGGTCGCGCTGAACCATGTCAAAGGCATGCCCTTCGGCTGGTCGCTCAATCCCTACATGGGCTGCGTCCACCGGTGCACGTTCTGTTACGTCCGCGCCTTCGAGCGTCGGGCAGACCGGCCGTCCGACCACCGTTACGGCACGTCCATCCGCGTGAAGCTGAACATCGCAGACCGCCTGCGCGTCGAGCTCGCGCGGGCGAGTTGGGCCGGCGAGCACGTCGTGATCGGAGCGGCGACCGACCCATACCAGCCGGCGGAGGGCCGCTACCGGCTTACACGCGCATGCATCGAGGTGCTGCGCGACGCGTCGAACCCGTTTGCCATCATCACGCGCGGCCCGCTCATCGTCCGCGACGCCGAATTGCTCGCGGAGGCGGCCGCTCGCGCCGACGTCTCCGTCACGTTCTCGGTGCCGACCGTCGACGACGAGGTCTGGCGGACGACCGAGCCGGGAACCGCCCCGCCGCGCCAGCGCCTCCGGGCGCTGAAGGCGCTCGTCGCGCACGGCGTCCGCGCCTCCGTCGGGATGGCGCCGCTCCTCCCCGGCCTCTCCGACCAGCCGTCGTCGCTCGAACGAGTGATCGTCGCGGCCCGCGAAGCGGGTGCGTGCGGCATCTGGGCGAACCTGCTCTACCTGCGGCCGGGCACGCGCGAGTATTTCCTCGAGTGTCTGGCCCGCGACTGGCCGGAGCTGCTGCCCGGCTACGAGCGGCTGTACGCCCGCGGCGCCTATCTCCCCCAGGCCGACGCACGTCCGGCGAAGGAAGAAGTGCGTCGGCTGGCGAAGGTTCACGGTGTCCGCGACCGCCGGACCGTCAAGCTCCGCCCGCCGGAGCGCGACGAACAGCTTTCCCTGCTTTCGGCATAGGATCCAGCCCAGATGACAGATGAGATCACGACGCTGATCGTCGACGACCATGAGGTCGTGCGCGAGGGGCTTCGCCTCTCCCTCTCCCGCGCGCCTCACATCAGGGTGGTCGGCGAGGCAGCCGACGGAGCCTCGGCCGTGGAGCTGGCCGAACGGCGCAAGCCGGACGTCGTGATCATGGATGTCCGGATGCCCGGCATGGACGGGCTCGAGGCGACGAAGCTGATGACGGAGAAGGTGCCCGAGTCGAAGGTGCTCATCTTCACCGCCTACTCCGAGCGCTCGCTGCTCGGCCGCGGCCTCGAGAGCGGCGCCAAGGGCTCCATCCTCAAGGAGGCCCCGCACCAGACGCTCGTCCGCGCGATCGAGAAGGTCGCGCAGGGCGAGGGTTACGTCGATCCGGCGCTGATGCCGGCGTTCCTCGCCGGCAAGGACCAGACGGACATGCTGACGACGCGGGAGCGGGAGATCCTCCAGCTCCTCGCCGACGGCATGTCGAACGCCGACGTCGCGCAGCGCCTCTTCATCTCCCAGGAGACGGTCAAGAGCCACGTGCGGCACATCCTCACCAAGCTCGAAGCGGACACGCGCACGCACGCGGTTGCGATCGCGCTGCGTGAGGCGATCATCGATTGAGCGACGACGGGCTCGACCGCCTGATCGCGGCCGAACAGGACGAGCGGCGGCGCATCGCGCTCTTCCTGCACGACGGCCCCGTCCAGAACCTCTCCGGGATCGCGCTCATGCTCGACGCCGCGCTGCACGCGATCGAGACCGGCAAGCTCGACGACGCACGCGACGTGCTCCGCTCGACGCTCGACCGGCAGCGCAGCACGATCCGCGAGCTGCGTGACCTGTCGTTCGCGCTCGAGCCTGTCGTGCTCCGCGACCAGGGCTTCGGGCCGGCGCTGGAGGCGCTGGCGGAGCAGATCGGCACGTCCAACCAGATCCGCATCGACCTTGACCTCGGCGACTCCGAGCGGGTCGGCAACACGGCCCAGGTCGCGCTCTACACGATCGTGCGCGAGCTGCTCGACCAGGCGGTCCGGCGCGGGCCGCTCACCCGGATCGAGGTCGGGATGAAGGCGCTCGACGGCGGCGGGATCGAGACGATCGTCGCCGACGACGCCGAACCGGAACGGCGCCGGCGTTCGCTGGAAGGGATCGAGGAGCGGGTGAAGCAGCTCCACGGCTCGATCACGGTCGACGCGGAGGAGCCGGGCACTCGGGTCGTGGTGACGCTCCCGCCCTACGCCACGCGGAGGTAACCTCCGCGCGATGAACGGGGACGGGTACCTGCTCATGGTCTGGTCGCCTGCGGGCTACACGCTCCGCGAGATGGAGGGCAACCCACCGCAACCCGGCCACGAGTTCGAGGACGACGGCCGCATCCTGGTCGTGAACAAGGTCGGCGCCTCCCCGCTCCCGGGCGACAACCGCGCCTGCGCCTTTTCCGTCGGCAACTAGTTACGTTCGGGCCGCATCTTCGGCTGCGACGAGGCCCAGAACGAGGGCCTGGGCGAGGCCGCTCGCGTAGCCGCCCGTCGCGACCCCGCCGGCGTCCACGCCGGCGGCCCAGAGGGCCTCGATCGCCGATCCGTCCTCTCGCAGGACACGCGCCCGGTCGTCCACTTGCAGGCCGCCGATCGTGTGCGTGATCGACGCGATCACGCGCACCGCTGCGACGGCCCCCGGCGGCGGCTCGAACGGGAGATCGGCGAGTGCGACCTGGGACTCCGCCGGCGCGGCAGCGACCATGTCGGCGACCGTGCGATCGCGAACGCGCTCATCGAGCGCCGTCTCGTCGAGCACGTAGAACGCCTTGGCGCCCGGCCGCCTGGCCGTCGCGGCGACCACGTTCGACTCCGACCACGACACGTCGTCACGCTCGAAGAACTCGACGCCGTCCTCGTCGAAGATCCGCGCGAACCGCGCGTACAGCTGCGAGAGCGAGACGAGCTCCGTCTCGTCCCACGGCGCGTCCGGCATGTTGCGCCCGTAGAAGTCCCCCATGCCGGCCGTGAGCGCCGCGCCACGGTCGAGCCCGAGCATGAGGCCGTCGCCGGCCGACCACGGGTTCGCGCGCAGCCGAAGCGGCGCCGCCGGGGCGATGTGCTCGGTGACGAGCTCCGCCGACGCCGCAAAGCCGCCCGTGCACAGGACGAGCGGGCCGTCGACCCGACCATCTGCGCCGAGCACGACGTCTCCGGCGAGCGCTTCGACCACGCCGCGCGGATCGAACCGCTTGCCGATCGTGCGCGGACTGCCCGTCTCCTCCCACACGACCGGCGCGCCGCGCGCGACGAGCCACGCGATCGCGTCGTCGAGGCGTTCCCACACGAGTCGCTGCAGCCGCTCGTCACCGCCGGGGCATTCCGCACGGAACGCGTCGAGCTCGCGGTGACGGAAGACGACGCATGACGAGAGCAGCATCGACCCGCCGACGCGCGTGCCCTTCTCGCGCACGACGACGGGGCGCCCGAGCTCGCGGAGCCGGGCGGCGGCGGCGAGACCGGCCATGCCGGCGCCCGCGACCGAGATCTCGCTCACGTCAGGCTGAACGTGGGTTTGTGCTCGACGTATTCGATCCGCACGCGATCGGGGCCCCACAGGAACGCTGCGTAGGTATTCGCGGCGTCCACGACGGACTCCACCTCGATGTCGAGCTCGCGCGCGGCGGCCACGATCTCGTCCGCCGACTCGACGAGCACGGCGAGATGGTTGAGAAGCGGACGATCGGCCTGCGACGGGTCGCCTTCGTGAAGCTCGAGGAACGCCCCGCCGACCTCGACGCGCGTCGGCCCTGCCGCGTCGAACCCGTAGCGCAGGTACTCCTCCGCCGTCGCGGCCGGCTCGGCCGCCCACAGCGCGACGTGGTCGAGGTCGTACTCGACGTCGGTGGGCGCCTCGACGAGTGTCACGTCGATCCCCTCGCCGATCTCGAAGACGTCCGCCGAGCCTGCCGGCAGCTCCGTCCGCGCCGCGGCGAGGTCGGAGACACGCAGCCCGACGTGCTTGAGCGGCCCTCTCTCGCGCGGCCCGTCGGCGTCGAACAACGTCAGCTTCCCGTGCCGCGCGCTCGACCCGACGAGCGTGAAGTTCGCCTCGTCGGCGATCACGTGCATGCCGAGATGCCGTTCGCAAAAGGCAACGATCGGTGCGCGATCCGCCACCCAGAAGGCGACGTGGTCAAGTGTCCTGGGCTCCATCCGCAGGACGTTAGCGAGCAGGCCTCGGCTGCCGCCGGGACACCCGGGCTCCGCCTGAGGCGGAGCCCGAGCGTCACCTGGGGTCTAGCGAGACGAACGCCGACCGCTGCGCGACCGCGATGCGGCCTTGCGCTTGGTGGTCGACTTCTTGGCCGACGACTTCTTGGCAGCCGTCTTCCGCTTCGCGGTCGACTTCTTCCGTGTCGTGGCGGCCTTCTTCGCAGCCGTCTTCCGCTTCGCAGTCGACTTCTTCCGCGTCGTAGCGGCCTTCCTGGCAGTCGTCTTCCGCTTCGCGGACGACTTCTTCGCAGCCGTCTTCCGCTTCGCAGTCGACTTCTTCCGCGTCGTAGCGGCCTTCTTGGCAGCCGTCTTCCGCTTCGCGGACGACTTCTTCGCAGCCGTCTTCCGCTTCGCAGTCGACTTCTTTGCCGTCGACTTCTTCGCTGCCGTCTTCTTCTTAGCGCCGGACTTCTTCGCAGTCGACTTCTTCTTTGCCGTCGACTTCTTCTTCCGTGCGCCAGAGGAACGGGAGCTCCTCGAGGAACGCGACGACGACCGAGTCGTCGCCGGAACGGCAACCGTGCGCTCAGCTTCTGCGCTTTCAGTTGCCTCACCGATCGCGGCTTCGCCCCACGCGTCTTCGGCGTCCGCTGCCGGTTCGTTCCACGAGCCGGCGCTGGACGTATTGGACGCCTCGCCGGTCCCGCTCCAATCCTCTTGGGTCATGTATGACCTCCTGAGTTGGATTGCGCGTGCACGTTCCCTACCACGTGGGTTTTTAACGTGCAATGCGGACAGCATCGCTTCTCCCGCACGTTGCAAGAAAGGAAAACGCGCGTGCGTGTCGACGTGTGGCGCGTTACGCGCGCAGTGTGAACAGCGGTTTCGACGTCGGTGCGTCGACACCACCCGACCGTTCGACGGTCACCATCACCAGCGCGCCGCGTGCAACACGCCGAGGAAGTGTGAACGCATCGCCGTCGAATTGTCCCGCGCGCCGGACCGCGGGGTCTGCGATCCAGGCCTCGTACGTCTTGCCGCTCGCGAGCTTCGGAAGCCGCACCGCGAGGACGGCCTTGCCCGACGGCGCGACCACGAGCTCGCCCACGCCCGCCCCGACCGGGACGCGCCTCGACGCCGGGTCACCGAGCACGGCGACCGCGGCGCGCGAGTGCGCGAGCGAGTCGTGCAGCGATGACGCCCACACCCCGAAGCCGATCGCGGCCACAGATGCGGCGACTGCGACCGCCGCAGCGACCGACGTGAACGTCCGGCGCGGGCGCAATGGGACGACGTTGGGACGCTCGGCGCGGGCGGCGTCGAGAATCGCCGTCCGCAGTGCGATGGGTGGAGCGGGCCCTTCGACCGCGAAGGCGAGCGCGGACGCCGCGTCCTGAAGGCCGGCGAGCTCTTCCCGGCACCGGTCGCAGGTGCGCAGGTGCTCCTCGAACCGCTCCCGCTCGTCCGGCGGCAGCGCGTCGAGTGCGTAGGGCGCCGAGAGGGTGTGCAGGTCGTCGGCCATAGCTCTCCAAAGCCGTATTCGCACGCGGGTCGCGTGCGGTTCGCTACTCCAGCGGCTCGTTCTGGACGTTGTGCTCGGTCGCGTACTCCTCGACGAGCGGGTCGACCGCGGCCAAGCCCTCGTTGAACGCGTAGTTGATCTTGACGAACGGCTGCCACTTCTCCGGCAGCGCGTCCTCGGGGAAGATCGCCTCGACCGGGCACTCCGGTTCGCATGCTCCGCAATCGATGCACTCCTCCGGATCGATGACGAGGATGCGATTTGCCTCGTGGATGCAATCCACCGGGCAGACGTCGACGCAGGAGCGGTCTTTGATGTCGATGCACGGCTCGGCGATGATGTACGTCACGGCGACCTACTCTACCGACGCGATCAGACCCTCGATCACCTCGCGAGTGCGCTCGAACAGCGCGGATTTGGCGATCACCTGGTCGAAGCCGGCGGCATGCGCGCGACGGAGCCCTGCGGTGTCCGTGTGATTCGTGTAGCCGAGGATCGGGACATCTGGGTAGTTGTCCGCAACGTCGTTTGCGTCGATCCGTGCAATGTCGGCGATCACGAGGTCGGGCGGGTCGACCGCGTCGGACGTCGTGAACCGATGCTCGGGAAGCACCGCCTCCAGCTTGCCGCGGATGTAGAGGTCGACCCCACACAACAGGATCGTCGCCATGCCTGCGGCCGACCCTAGCACCGTCACGGCGTCATACAAGCGTGGCCTCTCGCTCGCGCGGGCCGGCGCGTTCTTCGAAGCGCACGAGGAGTTCGAAGACGCGTGGCGGGCCTGCGAACGGCCGGAGCGCGACTTCTTCCAGGGGCTCGTCCACGTGGTCGTGTCCGCCTACCAGGAGACCCGCGGACGGCCGGTCGCGCGCGAACGCCAGCGCGTCAAGGCGCTCAACCGGCTCGCCGCGTACGCACCGGCCCACCGCGGGCTCGACGTCGGGCTGCTGCTCGCGGCGCTACAGGCTGCCGAGGCCGATCCGCGTGAACACCTGGTCGAGCGCGACGCGCAGCCACCAGTCACGGTCGAAGAAGAGGAGCAACCCGAGCGTGACGAGCGTCGCGCCTGAGACGCCGCGGACGACCATGTAGTGGTCGCGCACCCAGCGAAACGCCCGCATGGCGTGCGCGAACGCGATGCCCGCCGCGACGAACGCGGCCGCCAGGCCGAGCGAGTAGGCGATCAGGAGGACGACGCCGCGCAAAAGCGTCCCGCTCGACGAGGCGAGCACGAGGATCGACGCCAGCACGGTCCCGATACACGGTGCGGCGCACACCGCGAATGCGCCGCCGAGCAGTGCCCGCGAGCCGCTCCCCGCGCGCGATTGAGAAGCCCCGGCGCCACCGCCCGCTCGGGCCACGGCAGCACGCGCAGGAACGCGAGCCCGAGGACGACGAGGACAAACCCGGCGATCTCGATCTGCGTCCGCTTGTCGACCGTGCTCCCGACGGCAGCTG
>JAICUZ010000330.1 GCA_025935595.1 Burkholderiales bacterium | reverse complement strand
GGTGGAGAGCTTGGCGATGTGGATCGTGACGGGTGCGCCGAACCCGTCGAGCGGAGCCTGGTTGTCGGTCTCCGTCACCGCCAGCTGGACGGCGTAGCCGTTCGGGTCGGGCGGCTGCGGCGCAGCGCTGACGGTCACCGTCGCGGGCACCGGGAAGGCCGCGGCCGGCCAGCTCGCGGTCGCGACGCCGTCGGCGGTGCTCACCTGTCCCGCAGGTACCGGTGTCGGCGGCGGAGGCGGCGGCGCGATCCCGCCCACGACGGTGCTGTCGACGATGTTGCTGTCGATGTTGATCGTGACGCCGCCGTACGTCTCGTTGTGGCCGCCCTTGTACTGGTGGACGCGCTGATGGTTCGCCCAGAGCGAGTCGCTCACGTAACGGTCGCCGAAGACGCTCTGAATGCCGTTCCAGTTCGCGATCCACGCGAGATCCGGCGGCGTGTCGAGTGTCGAGACATCCCGGATCGTCGACGCGGCGCTGCCGTAGACCCCCGGCACGTACCCGACGGCGCGCAACTCGTCGCCCCACGCGGTGACGAACGAACGCACCGCATTCGAACACTCGGCGTTCCCGACCTTGTAGCCCTCCATGTCGAACCAGATCGGGCTGCCGGCGGGCAGACCGAGCGCCTGCGACCTCGCAACGGCGTCGTCGGCGGCCGCACGCCCCTGGCCGGCCGCTGTCGCGAGGTTGGTCGAGACCTTCGAAAGGCCGCTCTGCGCGACGCAAGGCGCCTGCAGGCCGACGTACAGGGGCAGCAGGCTCCAACCGAGCGCCGTCGTGTCCTGCACCCACTGCGGCGTGAGGTTCGGCTGCGCGCACGCGCGATTCGTCCCGCCGATGTAGATGCCGAGCGCGCGGTACGGCGATGCGGCCCAGGCCTGCAGCGACGCCGTCGTCGGCGCCTTGCACGCGTCGAACGCGTAGCCCGTGAACACACCGGCACGCATCGAGTTGCCTGCTGCGTTCACGCTCGCCGGGACGAACAGCATGAGCGCAAGCGCCACGAGACCCAGCCGTCTCACCCGCCCAAGGGTGCACGTTGATTGTTTGAAAGTCGTGAACGCTAGTGACGGCGTTGCACTTCAGACACGGTGCCTGGCACCGGACGTGGCCGTTCGTTCTCCAAGCCCCGACGCGATTTTGCCTCGTGCTGGGGATGAGATGACGCAGCTCTGTTGCGGTGCCTGGCACCAGACGTGCGCCAACGTGACATGCCTTACAGCGACGCGATTGCGGCGATCAGGCCGGTCACTTCTTCCGCCGTGTTGTAGTGCGCGATGCCGGCGCGCAGCGACTGCTCCGGCAGGCGAGGGCCGAGTGCGACGCAGTACCAGTTGTCCGCGTACCAGACGCCGAAGCCCTCGTCGGCGAGACGATGTGCGGCGACATCGGCCGGCACACCGTCGACGTTGAACAGGAACGTCGGCACGCGGCCGTCCATCGTCGGCGGCCCGTACAGCGTCACGTTGTCGGGAAGACCTGCGAGGAAGCGCTCGCCGAGCTCGCGCTCGTAGGTGCGGATCTGTTCCATCCCGCCGATCGTCTCGAGGTACGCGATCGTCGCGCTGAACCCCGCGAGGAGCTCGTACGGCAGCGTGCCCGTCTCGAATCGCAGCTTCGACGGCCGCGCCTTGTACGGGCGCCACGCCTCCGCGAGCTCGCGGCGCGTGTACGCGATCCCGAGGTGCGGGCCGCAGAACTTGTACGGCGAGCACAGGAGCACGTCGCAGCCGATCGCCGTGACGTCGATCGGCTCGTGTGCTGCGTAGTGCACCGCGTCGATCCACGAGAGCGCACCGGCGTCTCGCGCGAGCGCACAGATCCGCACCGCATCGGCGAGCGAACCGGTCGCGTTCGAGGCGATCGCGAACGCGACGACGCGCGTGCGATCGGAGAGCTGGCTTTCCAGGCTGTCGTAGTCGACCGTGAACTGGTCTGTCGCCTCGACGATCTTCACGACGAGGCCCTTGTCCTCCGCGAGCTCCACCCACGGCGCGACCCCGCCGTCGTGATCCAGCATCGTCGTCAGAATCTCGTCGCCCGCTTGGAGCTCGCGCCCCGCAGTCCGGGTCAGCGCGAAGTTCAGCGTGGTCATGTTCATGCCGAACGAGATCTCCTCCGGCGTGGCACCCAGGAAGCGGGCCGCATCGTCCTTCGCACGCACGAGAATCGCCTCGACCGCATGCCCCGTCGCGTACGGCGCGCCGAGGTTTCCGGACGCCTCGCGCAACGCGTTCGCGATCGCGTGGCCGACCTCGTCGGGCACCTGTGTCCCGCCGGGTGCGTCGAAGAACGCAAAGCCGTTCTGCAGCGCCGAAAAGCGTGACCGAACCGCCTCGACGTTCACGGCGTCTCCCCATTCAAGATCTGCGCGAGCACAGACAGGTCG
>JAICUZ010000251.1 GCA_025935595.1 Burkholderiales bacterium | reverse complement strand
CGTGACGTCGCCGGTGCGCAACCTCGACTTGCAGATCCTGCGCGCAGGCGCCGAGCGCGCGTGGTCGAGCGTCGGCCGGCCGTGGGGCCCCGAGCAGCACCTCAGGTTCCGGCGCGCCGGCGTCAACCTCGTTCGTGTGCGGCTCGGCGCGTGGACGAGCGGCCTCTACTTCGCGCGGCTCACGACGACGACGGGAAAGACCGCCGTCTACGCGCCGTTCGTGCTCCGGCCCGACGTGTGGGGGAAGAGCCGCATCGCGGTCGTGTTGCCGACCTACAGCTGGCAGGCCTACAACTTCTACGACGTCAAGCGCGACGGCCGCGGCGACTCGTGGTATGTCGACCCGCGACGTCAGCACGTGCAGCTCGGGCGCCCGTTCGCCGGCGACGGCAAGCCGCCGCACTACCGCACGCAGCAGCGCGGCTTTCTGCGCTTTCTCGAGCACACGGGGCGGCAGGCCGACTACCTGACCGACGAGGACCTGGAGAAGGTCGCGACCGGCGACGACCTCGCTCAGCGCTACGACCTGATGATCTTCTCGGGGCACGAGGAGTACGTGACGGAGCACATCTACGACGTGACGCAGCGCTATCGCGACCTCGGCGGCAATCTCGCGTTCCTGTCCGCCGACAACTTCTTCTGGCGTGTCGATCGCGACCGGTTGAACCGCATCTGGCGCGTCAAGCTCTGGCGTGACCTCGGCCGTCCCGAGGCTGCGTTGATCGGCGTGCAGTACAGCGGCAACGATCGCGGCGGGCACGCGCAGCCGTATGTGATCCAGAACCGCGGCGCGGCGCCCTGGCTCTTCTCGGGGCTCGACATCGCCGATGGTGCGACGCTCGGCACGGTGAAGTACGGCATCGAGTTCGACAAGACCGCGCCGGAGTCACCGCCCAGCACCGTCGTGCTCGCAAGCGTGGATCCGGGCCTCAAGGGCGGCGCGGTGATCGGCCAGATGACGTACTACGAGCTGAACGGCGCAAAGGTGTTCGCGGCGGGAACGCTCGGGTTCGGCGGCTCCGACAACCCGATCGCTGCGGTGCTCTTCAAGAACCTCTGGAACCACCTCGTGGTTCCCTAACAACCGGCGCGTACCTTTGGCCGCGTGAAACGGCTCGCTGTTCTCGCCGTCGCCGTCGCCTCGGGCGTCGTGGTCGTAAGTTCGGCGTACGCGAGCGCGAAGGTCGACCTGCGGGTCGTCGGCACGGAGGTTCCGCCGATCTCGTCGACGCGCGGCACGTTCGTCGGCGCGTCGCAGGGCCCGGTGGGTGCGTGGCGCATCTCGATCCGCCACCAGGCGCTCAGCACGGGGCCGACCGTCGCGGTCACGGGCGGCTCGCTCCTGATCGGCCTGCGCACCGGCACGGCGCTCCGCTCGTCTGTGACCGGCGGCTCGGTCTCGGTGACGAACCGGGGCGCGCGCTGCACGACCCAGGTCTACGCCGTGCGCGTCCAGCTCGCCGCCGGCACGTTCGACGGCATCCTCCAGCACCACCGGCGCTCCCTCTTCGGTCACTGCGTGATCTACGCGGCGACTATCAGCGGCCACGCCGTCCTGCAAGCCGCCTAGCGCCCGGTTTCACACAATCGGCGCCCTTTCGCGACGGTTTCGTCCCACATCGTCAGACGTCCGTCAGACGTTCGTCAGACGCTGCGTCAGAGGCCGCTCAGAGCTTCGATTGACACGCGTGTCAGGGATGGGACAATCCAGCCACCGCCGAAGAGGAGGGACTGATGGCCTGGAGCTTGAAGGGCAGCTACATCGAGACGTGCTCGTGCGATCTCATCTGCCCGTGCAACGCGACGTTCGACCACGGTGCGACGTACGACTACTGCCGCGTCGTGCTCGTGTTCTCGATCAAGGACGGTGCGATCGACGGCACCGACGTGTCCGGCCTCCACGTCGCCGCGATCGCGGACACGCCGAAGGTGATGACCGACGGGAACTGGAAGCTCGGCGTGTTCGTCGACGACCGCGCATCCGACGACCAGATGAACAAGCTCGTCGGCGTGTTCGGTGGCCAGATGGGCGGACCGATGGCCGGGCTCGCCCCGCTCGTCGGCGAGATGCTCGGCGTCGAGCGTGCGCCGTTCGAGGTCGTCGACGACGGTGTTCACCACAGCGTGAAGATCGGCGACGCGATCGACTTCGAGATCGAAGACATCGTCCCATTCGGGATCGAGACGGGCGAGCCGGTTCGCCTTCAAGGGATGTTCCACCCGGTCGGATCGAACCTGACGATCGCGGAGGCACGCCGCTCGAAGATTGACGCGTTCGGCATCTCCTACGAAGGGAAGACGGGGCTCTCGACCTCCGAGTTCTCCTGGGCTGCATGACCTCGGTCGCAGTCGAACGCAGAAGGCCGGTCTGGCAGATCACCGCCGTCCGGCTGCGGCTCGGGCTCGTCGGCCTGCTCGTCGCGCTCGCCGGCGGAGCCTGGTGGTGGACGGCGCGCGAGATGCGCGGGATGGACGGCGGGCCGTGGACGAGCCTCGGCGGCCTCGGCTGGTTCGTCGGTGTCTGGGTCGTGATGATGGCCGCGATGATGTTCCCGTCGGTCGCGCCGACGGTCGCGCTCTACTCGCGGATGACGCAGAGACGATCGCCGATTCCCGCGCTCGTGTTCGTGGGCGGCTATCTGATCCCGTGGGCGCTCGCCGGCCTCGCCGCCTACGGGATCGCGGCCGCCGGCGACAGCTTCGCGGGCGGCGCGCTGCACTGGGATCGTGCCGGCCGCTGGGTCGCGGGCGTCACGCTGCTCGCGGCGGCGGCGTACGAGCTGACGCCGCTCAAGGACTACTGCCTCGGCAAGTGCCGCAGCCCGCTCGGCCAGCTGCTCGGCTCGTGGCGCGGCGGCGTCCGCGGCGCGGTCGCGATGGGCGCGCGCAACGGCGCCTACTGCGTCGGCTGCTGCTGGGCGCTGATGGCGGCGCTGTTCGCGCTCGGGGTGATGAGCCTCGTCTGGATGGCGTTCGTCGCGGCGCTGATCGCCGTCGAGAAGCTGTTGCCGTGGCGGCGCGTCGCGACCGCCGGGATCACCGCAATCCTGCTCGCACTCGCGATCATGATGTTCGCCGCACCGCATGCCCTGCCGGGTCTCACGATCCCGAGCAGCGGCATGTCGGGCACGATGACCATGTAGTGCGAAAGCGCATCGGGTTTCTCTCGTTCGGCCACTGGCAGCGCGCCGACTGGTCGCAGACACGGACGGCACAGGACGCACTGAGCCAGACCGTCGAGCTCGCGGTCGCCGCCGAGGAGCTCGGCGTCGACGGCGCGTTCGTGCGCGTCCATCATTTCGCGCGGCAGCTGTCCGCGCCGTTCCCGCTTCTCGCCGCGATCGGCGTGCGCACGAAGCGCATCGAGATCGGCACCGGCGTCATCGACCTGCGCTACGAGAACCCGCTCTACATGGCGGAGGACGCCGCCGTCGCCGACCTGCTCAGTGCCGGAAGACTTCAGCTCGGCGTGAGTCGCGGCTCGCCGGAGCCGGCGTACCGCGGCTTCGACGCGTTCGGTAACGCGACACCCGAACCGCGCGCCAAGCTCGACCTCTTCATGGCCGCGATCTCAGGCGCCGGCGTCGTGCACGCCGACGTCGGCGGCCGGCCCGGGGCAGGAACGCTGCCGGTCCAGCCGCAGTCGCCCGGCCTCGCCGAGCGGATCTGGTGGGGCTCGGGCTCGCGCGAATCGGCGAAGTGGGTCGGGGAGCGCGGGCTGAACCTGATGAGCTCGACCCTTCTGCTCGAGGACACGCAGGTGCCGTTCGACGAGTTGCAGGCCGAGCAGATCGGGATCTTCCGCGACGCGTGGCGCGACGCCGGCCACGAGCGGGAGCCACGCGTGTCCGTGAGCCGGAGCGTGATCCCGATCACGACCGACCTCGACCGGCAGCTGTTCGGCCGCGACGGGAACGAGGACCAGGTCGGCTGGCTCGACGGCGCGATCTCCCGCTTCGGGCGCACGTACAGCGGCGAGCCGGATCGCATCGCCGAGGAGCTCGCGCAGGACGCGGCGGTCGCCGCGGCGGACACGATCCTGCTGACGGTTCCGAACCAGCTCGGCGTCGACTACAACGCGCGCCTGCTCGGCACGATCGTCGAGCACAT
>JAICUZ010000293.1 GCA_025935595.1 Burkholderiales bacterium | reverse complement strand
TGGCTCGGCGCGGTCGACGGGCTCGCACCCGTCGGCGCGTGGGCGGCGATCAAGGGCGAGCTGCCGTGGCAGGCGTGGGCGCTCGGCGCCGCCGTTGCTGCGTGGGTCTCCGGCTTCGATCTCTTCTACGCGCTCTTCGACGTCGACGTCGACCGAAGCCAGGGCCTCCACTCCTGGGCGACGCGCTTCGGCGAGCGCGGCGCCTTTGCCGGCGCGCGGGCGCTGCACCTCGCGACGCTTGCCCTGCTCGTCGCCGCCGGCATCGGGCTGCACGTCGGCGTCCTCTACTGGCTCGGCGTCGCCGCCGTCGGGTGCCTGCTCCTCTACGAGCACTCGCTCGTCCGGCCCGGCGACCTGCGCCGGCTCGACGCGGCGTTCTTCACGATGAACGGCGTCATCTCCGTCGCGTTCTTCGTGTTCGTGCTCGCCGACGTGCTGTGACGGTCGTCGGCCTGCTTCATCCCGGTGAAATGGGCGCTGCCGTCGGGGCAGAGATCGACGCGCGTGTGATCTGGGCTTCTGAGGGACGGAGCGAGGCGACCCGGGCGCGCGCGGCGGCGTTCCCTGACGCCGGCTCCATCGAAGCGTTGGTCGACGAGGCCGACATCATCCTCTCGATCTGCCCGCCGCACGCTGCGCTCGACGTGGCGCGCCAATGCGCGGGCTTCACCGGGATCTACGTGGATGCAAACGCGATCTCCCCGCAACGCGCCCAGGAGATCGCGTCGCTCCAGCCGCGGTTCGTCGACGGCGGTATCGTCGGGTCGCCGCCGCCGGCCGAGGGGACGACGCTCTACCTCTCCGGCGCCGATGCCCAGACGGTTGCCATGCTCTTCGTCGGCTCAGCGCTTCGGCCACGCGTGGTGGCGAACGCCTCCGCGGTGAAGATGGCGTATGCCGCGTGGTCGAAGGGAACGACGGCGATGCTGCTCGCGATCCGCGAGGTGGCGCGTGCGAACGGGATCGAGGACGAATGGCGGCTCGCCGCGTCCGAGCTTGCGGACAGGCTGCCGCGCGCCGAGGCGGCGAAGGCGAAGAAGGGCTGGCGATGGGTCGGCGAGATGGAGGAGATCGCCGACACGTTCGCAGCGGCCGGCCAGCCGGACGGCTTCCACCGCGCCGCGGCCGAGGTGTACCGCTCGTGATCCGCGTCCACGGCCTCGGGAAGCGGTTCGACGATCGCCGGGTGTTCGCCGGCGTCGATCTCGATCTCGCCGACGGCCTGTTGCTCGTCACCGGCCCCAACGGCTCGGGGAAGACGACGCTGCTCCGCGTGCTGGCGCGGCTCGCAGCGCCGTCCGCCGGCACGCTCGAGCTGCCGCCGCGCGAGCGGATCGGCTACCTCGGCCACAGCCCGAACGTCTACCGCGAGCTGACCGCGCTCGAGAACCTGACGCTCTTCGCCCGGCTCTACCGCGTCGAGCGCGAGCGCGTCGGGATGCTGCTCGAGCGGTTCGGCCTCTGGGAAGTGCGCAACGAGCGCGTGTCGACCTTCTCCCGCGGCATGCAGCAGCGGCTCGGCCTGTGTCGTGCGCTGCTCCACGACCCGTCGCTACTCGTGCTCGACGAGCCGACCAACGCGCTCGACGTGCAAGGCCTCGAGCTGCTCGACGCGGTGCTCGACGAGCCGCGGTTGCATGTCGTCGCGACGCACGACGCGACGCGCTTCGACGCGCGTGCGACCGAGAGGCTCGTGTTCGCGTGACGTATATCGGCGACGTCGGCGCCCTCGCGCGCAAGGACCTGCTCCTGGAGCTGCGGGCGAAGGAGACGCTGCCGTCGATGCTGCTGTTCGTGATCTCGGCGCTGACGATCTTCCACTTCGCACTGCCGGCCGGGACGAGCGACGTCGCCGCGCGCGGCCTTCTCTGGTCAGCCCTCGTCTTCACTGCGCTGCTCGGGCTGACGCGTGCCTTCGTCGCGGAGCGTGAGCAAGGGATGTTCGACGCGCTGATCCTCACGCCGTGCGACCGCAGCGCGATCTGGCTCGCCAAGTCGATCGCGGTGCTCGCCTTCCTCGCCGCGGCCGAGGTCGTCGCCCTGCCGGCGTTCGCGGCGTTCTTCCACGGCCTGAACGGCCGCACGGTCGCGGCCGTCGCGCTGGCCGACCTCGGCATCGTCGCGGTCGGCACGCTGTTCGGCGCGATGGCGGTCGCGGGGCGCGCCCGGGAGCTCCTGCTCCCGCTGCTCTTCCTGCCGGCGGCGATCCCGATCGTGGTCGGCGGCGTCGGAGGCTACCTGTGGTTCCTCGTGCTGTACGACGCGATCTTCGCCGTATTCGCCTGGGGGACGTTCGAGTACGTGGTCGCAGAAGCGGCCTAGGGCGACGGACTACCATTCGGGCGTGAAGCTGCCGGCCCTGACGACGGTCGCGTTCGGCGCGGCGGTCGCCCTCATCTTCTTCTACGCGCCGACCGACGCCGACCAGGGCTTCTCGCAGCGCATCTTCTACTTCCACGTGCCGATCGCGCTGACGTCGTACGTGTGCTTCGGCTGGGGAGCCTGGAAGGCGCTCCGCTACCTGCGAACACGCGACGAGCGCGCCGACCTGGAGAGCTACGTCGCCGTTCACCAGGGTGTCGTCTTCGGTGCGCTCACGCTCGTCACCGGATCGATCTGGGCGCGCGCGTCGTGGGGTGTGTGGTGGTCGTGGAGCGAGAACCAACTCGTGCTGTTCCTCGTCCTCTTCCTCTTCTACTGCGCGTACTTCATGCTGCGCTATTCGGTCGACGCAGGGCCTGCGCGGATGAACATGAGCGCCGTCTACGCGTTGTTCGGCGTCGTGCTGATCCCGGTGTCGTTCCTCGCGATCCGCCTCTCGCAGCGCTTCATCCACCCGGTCGTCTTCGACTCGCACGCACCGAGCAACATGACCGGCGCGCAATGGCTGTCGTTCCTCGTCTCGCTTGCGGCGATGCTTCTGCTGTTCGCGACGCTCTACAACGTCGAGCTCGCGGGGAAGCGCATCGACGCGCACCTGCGCGAACTGCGGGAGCTACTGGGCCGTAGGCTCGACGGAGGCCCACAAAGAGCGCAGGCACCGGCTTTGCCGGCGCCGGAGCGGGGACCGTCGTGAAGGGGATTCCGTCGGAGTGGCAGTACGTGGCGGCGGCGTATCTCGTCGTCTTCGTGACCGTGCTCGCGTGGGTCGGGATCATCGCGGCGAAGCTCCAGCGGCTGAACCGGCAACTCGCCGACCTGGTCGAGGAGGCGCGCAGTCGTGGTTGAGGCGCTCTTCTGGCCGGCGTTCCTCGCCTACGGCGAGGCGGCGCT
>JAICUZ010000370.1 GCA_025935595.1 Burkholderiales bacterium | reverse complement strand
TCGCGCGGTGCCGCCCGCGCGGCGCGCCGAGCACGATGATCTCCGCGCCGCGGCGCTCGGCCTCGTCGACGATCGCCCGGCCCGCCTTGCGGGCGCGGACGACGCGCTCGACGGTGCGGACCCCGTACCCCTCCGCAGTCGCGCGCAGGTCGTCCAGCAGCTGATACGCCTCGTCGAGCTGCTCTGTCAGGTCGGCATCGAGCGGCAGCTCGAGCGGCACGACGATCACGCGCAGCAGGACGATGCGCCCGGCGCGCTCGGTCGCGAGGCGGGCGGCCAGCTCGACCGCCTCGTGCGACTCCTGCCCGGCGATCACCGGAACGAGGATCGACCGGTACTCGAGCGCGAGCGCGGCGCCGAGCGGGATCGGCGCGCGCGCGGTCACGCGAAGCGGGACACGGAGCCGGCGCCGGTAGAGCGGGTAGAAGACGAAGCCGGCCGCGAGCCAGGCGAGGCCGGCGTAGCGCGGGCCCGGCTTCTCGATCACCACGAACAGCCAGGCGAGGCCGGTGCCGATCCCACCGAGGATCGCGAACAGCGGCCAGTCGACGCCGCGGAAGCGGATGTTGGGTCGTGCGCGCCACTCCAGCTCCTCGTTCCCGCCCTTCGTGCGCAGCGCGATCACGGCCACATGCGCGATCGTGAACGAGAGCATCGCGCCGAACGCGTACATGTTCCCGAGGAAGTCGACCTGACCCGAGAGCAGGAAGAGCGTCGGCCCGATCCCCGCGAACACGATCAACGCGAGCCACGGCGTCTTCAGCTTCGGGTGGAGGCGCCTGAAGATCTCCGGCAGTTGCCGGTACGTCGACATCGAGTACGTGATGCGCGACGCGCCGATCACGCCGGCGTTCGTGGCGATGAACAGGATCGTCGCGGCGAGGATCCCGACGTAGATCTTGGCCGCGGAGAGGACACTGCCGTGCAGGCCGAGGTTCTCGACGAGGCCGAGCACCGGGTCGTTCTTGAACCCGTGCGGCGGGTTCTGCCCGAGCTGGGTGACGTACTTGCCGTTCTCGTGCTTCACCGGCATCGCCGACAACGCGACCCACGGCAGCGTGAAGTAGATCGCGAACACCGCTGCTGCGACCCACGAGATCGACCGTGGAATCGTGCGAACCGGGTCACGCGCTTCCTCGGCGAGGTTCGAGACCGTCTCGATGCCGGTGTAGGCGATCATCGCGACCGGGATTGCGAGGAGGAATGCCGACCAGCTCGGCGCCACGCCCAGGTGGACGTTGTGCCAGAGGATCGTCGGATGGAAGATCAGGACGAACCCGAGCCCGACGAGCAGGAGCTGCGTCGCGAAGTCGACGACGGCCAGGAAGATGTTCAGGCGCGCCGCCTCCTGGATCCCGACGATGTTGATGCCGACGAGGACCCAGGTGAACACGATGCCGACGACGATGTCCCACGGGTTCGTCCGCAGCGGCTCCCAGAAGATCGAGAGGTAATGCGGGACGAAGATCACCGAGATGGCGATCGTGATCACGTAGTTGAGCATCTGTGCCCACGCCGCCCCGAACGACACGAGCTCGTTGAAGGCATGCCGGGCGAAGCTCGACGAGCCGCCCGCCTCCGGGTAGCGGACGGTGCCCTCGGCGTAGGTGGCCGCGGTGGCGGCGAAGATCAGGCCGCTGATCAGGAAGACGAGCGGCGTCAGCCCGAGG
>JAICUZ010000201.1 GCA_025935595.1 Burkholderiales bacterium | reverse complement strand
GTCGAAGAAGACGACGTCGTCGTCTGCGGCGGCTCCGGTTCTGAGGCCGAGCGCTTCGTAGAACGCCCGAGCACGTGCGAGATCCGAGACTCCGAGGGTGACGAGGCTGACGCGGATGCCTCAATCCTAAGGTGGATGCCCGCCGCGCGCGCGTCCGCTGCGAGCCGCTGGTGCAGCAGCGCGCGCACGGCCGGGTCGCCGGCCTCCACCTCGATCGTGTCCACGACCAGGTAACCGGCGCCGAGCCGCTCGCCGTCACGCCATGCCGTGTAGCCCGCGTCCATCATCGGCCGGAGGATCACGCCGTCGATCCATTCACTGTGCATGCACCAAGCCTGCCTGCCGCTCATGGCCCAGCGCGTCGTCCGCAAGGGCCATCTTTGCAAGATGGCCCGATGAGGCCATTACGCTGTGTGACCATGGAGCAGGAGATCCGGTACCTCGACTTCGACGGTCGCCGGCTCGCCTATTCGACCTACGGCGAAGGGCCGCCGCTCCTCGTCGGCCCGCGCTGGGTCTCGCACCTCGAGGAGGAGTGGGCGGACGCCGACCAGCGCCCGTTCTACCTCGAGCTCGCCCGTACGCACCAGGTCGTTCGCTTCGACCGGCTCGGCTGCGGCCTCAGCGACCGGGTGCTCGAGCCGCGGCCGACGATCGACTCGGAGAGCCGCCAGCTCGAGGCGGTCATCGACGCCGTCGGCGGCCGCGCCGCGATCTTCGCGTCGTCGTGCTGCTGCCTCGCTGCATCGCAGCTGGCGGTGCGCAATCCGCTGAAGGTCGAGCGCATCGTCTTCTTCGGCGCGTATGCCAGCCGCAACGACATCCCCGAGGCAATGCGCGTCTCCCTGGTGCAGTTCACGCGGATCAACTGGGGGCTCGCCGCGCAGATGTTCGCGAGCCTCTTCGACCCGCACGCGGGCGGCGACGAGCTGCAGAAGTACACACGCATGCAGCGCAAGGCGGCGACCGCCGAAGCCGCGTCGATCTTCCTCGACCTCGACCTGAACGCCGACCTGCGCGACGTCGCCGCGCACGTTGCCGTTCCCGCAATCGTGCTGCACCGCCGGGGCGACCGCACGGTCCCGATCGCGCGCGGCCGCGAGCTCGCGAGCCTGCTGCCGAACGCACGCTTCGTCCCGCTCGGCGGCGACGCACACGTGCCGTGGAAGGACGACCAGCGTGAGCTGTTCCGGGCGCTCGCCGGCTTCCTCCACGACTCGCCGCCGCCCGAGGTCGACGCGGGCTCGCCGCTCACCTCACGCGAGACCGAGGTGCTGCGGCTCGTCGCAACCGGCATGTCGAACCGCGAGATCGCGTCGACGCTCGTGCTCAGCGAGCACACCGTCCACCGTCACGTCGCGAACATCCTGCGCAAGCTCGCGCAGTCGACGCGCGTGGGTGCCGTCACGCGCGCGACGCGGTTCGGGTTCATCTAGCGGACAGCGTCATTCCGAATCGCCGGTTTCGATCACAACGCGCTCGGCCGGCCGCGAGGGCAGCTCGCCCTCGACGTACGATCGCACCGCTTTGTCGATCCCGACGTCCTTGCCCGCCTTCTCCGACAGGAACCAGCGGTGCTCGAGCACCTGGTGGAACACCTCTGCTGCAGGCAGCGCCGCCCACAGCTCCTCGGGAACCGCGGCGACGGTCGGCTCGAACACCTCCTGCCGCCACTGCGAGGCGGCGACGGCTTCGGGCACGGTCCTCTTCTCCCGCCGCTCGAGCGCCTCGCGGAAGCGTGCGATGTCGTTCAGCATCCGCCGCGCCTGGTTCTCCTGCGCGTCGAGACCCGTCAGCCGGAGCAGGCGGTGCCGATGGTGGCCCGGCTCGACGACGTGCGGTTCGAGCCGCAGCCGGTAGCCGTTCGGCGTCGCCTCCAGCTGGATCTCTTCGACGTCGAACCCCAGGTCGTTCAGCGAGTGCAGCCGTTCGTCGAGCTTGAACCGCTCGTCCGGCCCGAATGTCTCTTCACGCGTCAGCTCGTGCCAGAGCGCGGTGTACCGCTCCACGATCTCCTGGCCGGTTTCGTCCGGATCGAGACCCGGCGGCAACCCGACCTCCGCATCGACGTCGAGCAGCTCACCGACGATGTTCGCCTGCGCGATGTCGAGGTCGTAGGCACGCTGCCCGTCCGACAGCTGTCCGTGCAGCTCGCCTGTCTCCGCGTCGACGAGGTACGCGGAGAGCGCGCCGGCGTCGCGGCGGAACAAGGCGTTCGAGAGTGAGCAGTCGCCCCAGAAGAAGCCGCGGATGTGCAGTCGCGCGAGCAGCTCGGCCAGTGCGTTCAAGAGGTGTGTCCGCAGGTCGGGGATTGCGGCGCCGGAGAACAGGGCGCGGTAGGGAAGGGAGTACTCGAGGTGCCGCGTGATGAGGATCGCGTCGAGATCCGCGTCGCGGTCGGTCACGATCCCGACCGCTTCGACGACGGGTAGCTCCTGCCCCTCGAGCCGTCGCAGCAGCGTCCACTCGCGCCGGGCCGGCCGCTCGGGCAGCTCCTTCAGCGCGTAGAGAACGCCGTCGTACTCGACGAACCGAACGACATGCCGGCTGATGCCGCGGATCAGGTTGACGAAGCGCGGCGAGACCCAGTCTTCGAGCGGTTCGTTCCAGGGAAGGTCGAGGAAGCTCGGATGCCCCGTGCGCGCGACGAGCTGGAAGTGCGAGCTCAGCTCATTCCTCGATCGTGTTCTTGTGCAGCTTCGCGTGCGCGAAGTACTGCTCCTGAATCGGCAGTTGCGCGCCCGAGATCGTGTTGCGCTTGATGTCGCACTCGGAATGGTCGAGGCAGAGAATCCCGACGCCCTTCGAGTCGACGACCGTGTTGTGCTCGATCGTGCCCATCGACATCTCGCCCATGTCGATGCCGCGCAGCGCCGTCCCGCTGACGTGGTTGTGCTTGATGTCGGCCATCACCCAGTGCGTGACGATGCCCTCGCGGACGCCCGAGATGGTGCAGTCCTCGATCATCGACATCCCCTTGTCCATCGCGAAGGAGATGTCGATCCCCTGCACCCACGGGCCGTTCGGCGACGACACGTGGCAGTCCTTCACCATCACCGAGCCTCGCCGAACGTGGATCCCGTCGAGCGTCACACCGAAGACGTGCACGCCGTCGAGCATCACGTGCTCGGCGTCCTCGACATCGATCCCGTTCTCGCCGCCGATCACCGTGACGTCCTTCAACGTCACATGGCTCGCGCGGATGATGACGCCGCCCCGGACCGTCCCGCCGACGAGCGTCTGCGCATGGTCGATCACGAGCGGTCCGCGCACGACGCCGTGGAGGTGCACCGTCGGCGGGATCACGGCCACCGCGCCGGCGACGCCGGCGAGCGTGACGGCTGCGACGGCGGCGGCGACCACCGCGCCGATTCGGCCGAGCTCGCCACCGCCCTGGGCGTACTCGAGCCGGAAGCGCGGGAAGAGCGCGTGACCGCACACCTGGGCCGTCGCCCAGCCGAGCGCATAGAGGCCGAGCGCCGGCCAGGTCACGGGCATGCGCATCGAGAGCACGATCAGCCACAGCTCGACCACCCCGAGCGGCAGCGCGAGCCAGCCGGGCTGGTACTCGAACACGCGGTCGTAGACGCAGACGTCGAGCGCGACGCCGAACAGGAGCATGAGCGCGACGAGTTCGACCGCCCACCAGCGGTGGATTCCCAGCGCGACGAGAAGCGGTGGGAGCGTCGCGACGAGGCGCGACTGGATGCGACCTGTCAGCGTGTACGACATACCCGTCGGGTGAACGCACGGGCAGCGTACTTGGCGCCGGCGATCGTGTCGGCGGCAGGGAATGCCCACTGCCCTGCGACGCCCGCGATCGACAGCGTGCGGCCGTCGTTCGTGAGCGCCGGAACCGTCGAGTCGGGCGCGAGCGCGAGGAACCGGTCGTGGGTCTCGAGATCGTGCGCGGCGACGAGATCGGCAAGGACCGGATCCTCACGCCAGCCCTTGCGGAAGCCGGTCGCCGCGATCACCTGAAAGCCCGGCGGCGGCGCGTCGGCGACCGGCACCTCGACGTCCCAGTCGCGCCCCGGTGGGTACGACGGTCGGCCGAGGTCGTGCAGCACCGCGACCCGGGCCGTGGGCGCGAGGTGGTGAAAGCCCGCGAGGCCGCGCTTCGAGAAGTACGCGCGAGGCACGTTGAGCGACCGGCGCAGCGGCTCTCGCCGTCGGATCGAGACGACCTCCGAGCCGGCGGCGAGTGCGTTCCGCCACTCGGTCGCGGCTGCCATCCCGGCGCCGACGATCGCGACCTTCGGTGCGTACTCGTGCGGCTCGTACGCGTGCACCGCGCCGGGGACGTGGACCAGCCCCGGATGTCCTGTCGCGACCAAGACGTGGGCGAACGTTCCTTCGCCGTCGACTGTGAAGCCGCCCTTACCGGCGCGGATGCGCGCGACGCGTCGCTCGGCGAAGCTCTCGTCCCAGCCCGTTCGGTCGCGCACCTCGTTCGCGTGCGCGAGGAACAGCTCGACCGCGGGGTGGTAGCGGTTCGCCACCGAGCGCGAGAGCGCGGAGAGCGTCCCTTCGCGGACCGCGAGCCCAGGAAACCCGGCGGCTGCGAGGTGCCCGTCCGATTCGGAGCGCATGCGCCTCTGGCGGATCGACGCGGCGCGCTCGCGCCAGACGGACGTCGGGTCGGCATGCGTGCCGAACACCGCGATCTCTTCCGACAGAACGCCGGCGTGTCGCAGGGTTGCGTACGTCGCGAGCGCGGCGAGCCCGCTACCGACGATCGCGCAGCGCATGCGCAGCTACTTGACGGAGCCCGCGAGCAGACCCTGTGCGAAGTACCGCTGGAACGAGAAGAAGACGCCCAGCGGGATGATCATCGAGAGAAACGACGCAGGCGCGATGATGTCGATGTTCGAGCCGAACTGGCGTAGCTGGCTGAAGATGTCGACGGTGATCGGCGTCGTGTTGCGCGCCATCACGAGTGCGACGAGGAGGTCGTTCCACGTCCAGAGGAACTGGAAGATCGCGAGCGACGCGATCGCGGGCAGTCCG
>JAICUZ010000099.1 GCA_025935595.1 Burkholderiales bacterium | reverse complement strand
CTCGACGAGCCGGAAGTCGAGCAGGCGCTCGGCCTCACAGATGTGCTCGGTCTCGTTTGCGACCGGAACCGACGCACCGCAATCGGGACACGGCATGTGGTCTGGGGTCGGGAACGCGAATGGCATCTGCCGGTGCACGCGGGGTCGGGGGTCCTCCCGTTACGCGGTTCATCGGCAGATTCCTCGCAGAAGTAGAGGGTGAGCCCGTCTCCGGGCTCACCCTCTACTCGGATCTCAGGCGGTCTGCATCGCAGCCGGCACCGCGCCGATCTGCTGCAGAAGGCCGAGCGTGTCCCAGTTCGTCCACGACTCGACGATCTTCCCGTCCGCCCACCGGTCGATCGAGATTCCCGTCACGGTGGCTTCTTTGCCCGTCGCCGGGATACCGAAGAGCTCTCCCTTGTGCGTCCCGCGGCCGGTCCAGCGCGTCGCGACGTAGTCGCCCTCGGCGATCGACTGATCCGCCGTCATCCGCAGGTCCGGGAACGCGTCGCGGTACCCGCGCGCCGCCTCGATCAGACCCTTCGGGCCGTTGACCGGCTCGGGCAGCGCGGGATCGTGGCCGACCGCGCTCGCTGAGACCAGCTCGTGGGCGACGTCGTAGTTCCCGCCGCCGAAGAGCTCCTCGATGATGCGCTTCGAGCCGCTGGCGTTCTTCTCCATGCCCTCACTCCTCTCGCCTGCCTTGCTCCGCGGCCGAGCCTACTCTCGGCGCCGCGGGGAAGGCAATGGACGAACCTCGATCAGCCGGGGCTCGGCAAGATCACGTCGCGCACCGTGGCGACGAGCTCCTCGTAGCTCGCGGTGAACGACCTGAGCGTCCGGACCGTGGCGCCGAAGCCGTCGAACTCCTCGACGGTCATGCCGTCGGGCTCATAGGCGCGGCTGAAGTCGGGCACGAGCCGCTCCAGCTCCTCGATCGCCTCGGCCGGAACGGGCTCGTCGAACCGCGGCGTCACCTCGATGTCGGAGGCGTTGAACAGCTTCTGCCACTTCGAGGGGATCGTGAGGATGATGTCGCCGCCCTGGAGCTCGGACCAGTGCCGGTGGTTCCGGTACGCAGCCGCGAGCACGCGCGTGCGGTAGCCGCGCTCGCGGTAGATCGCATACGCGCGCTTGACGCATGCGATCCCCGCCCAGTTGACGTTGCCGGGCGTGAGCAGCGCGCCGCTTTTTCCGGCGGCGACCTCGAGCCAGTCGTCGAGCCGGCCGACCATGATCGTGCAGACGGGAGACATCGACTCGATGTCCTCACCCGCCGCGGCGCGGCGATCGAGCCCGCGCTCGACAGCCGCTCCGACGGCGAGCGCCTGCGGAACGGTGAACGAAACGGTCGCATTGATGCTCACGCCACGCGCAGTCGCCTCCTCGATCGCAGCGATGCCCGCCTGCGTAGCGGGAAGCTTCACCTGCATGTTGGGCGACAGGCCGTGGAAGCGGACCGTCTGCTCGACGAGCCGCTCGGGATCGCGGTAGAGCTTCGGGCTCGTCTGGATCGACAGCCGGCCCTTGCGACCGTGCTCACGCTCGAACACCGGGACCAGAAGCTTGGACGCGTCGGCCGCCATCTCCTCGATCAGGGCCCAGGTCACCTCGTCCTCGGTCCAGGTCGCGTTGGCGCGGGCGAGCTCGAGGATCCGCGGGCGCCAGTTCTCCATCTCCTTCGCGAGCACCTCGCCGACGATCGTCGGATTGGACGTCGCGCCGACGGCGCCGTTCGCGATCGCGTACGTGAGCTCGTCGATCGAGCATGAGTCGTTCCAGTAGTCGGTCGGCGTCGTCTCGACCATTTCATAGAGCGGGCTCCGCAGCCCGGTCTCCACCGTCATCCTCCACTCCTTCCCGTCGTCGTCCGGACGACCAGTCTCGGCTCGAGCACCACGTTGCGCGGCGGCCCGTCCGCCTCGCCGACGCGGTCGAGCAGCAGCTGCAATCCCGTGCGCGCCATCTCCTCGAGCGGCTGCGCAACCGTCGTCAAGCCGACGCCCGCGAGCGCCGTCAGCGCGATGCCGTCGAATCCGACCACCGATGCCTCGTCCGGCGTCGAGCGCCCTTGCCGGCCGAGCGCCTCGACGAGCGCGATCGCGGTCAGGTCGTTCGCGGCGACGAAGCCGGTCGCTTCGGGAGCCGCAGGGACCGCGCCGGCGAGGACGGCGTCGACGTCGAGGTGCAGGGGCTCAGACTGCTCGCACCCATGCTCGACACATGCGATCGCGAAGCTCGCGTGGCGGATGCGGTTCGTGCGCTCCTCCACGTAGGCGCTCGTCACGTACGCAAGCCGGCGGTGGCCGAGCTCGGCAAGGTGCTGCACGGCGAGGAAGACGCCCTTCTCCTCGTCGACGCCGACGGAGTCGAACGACGGGTCGTGCGAGCTGACGACGACCGCGGGGACGGATTCCAACCGCAGCAGCTCGGCGAGCGCGGGATCACCGCTCGATTGCAGGAGAGCCAGCCCGGCGACGCGCCGCTCGAGGAACCCGTCGACGCTTGCGGTCTCGCGCTCGCTGCTTCCGTCGGTGTTGGAGACCATCGTGGTGAACCCATGCAGGTGAGCGTGCCGCTCGAAGAGCTTCACGAGCTCGCCGTAGAACGGATTGCCGAGATCGCCGACGAACAGGCCGAGCGTGCTCGTCCGCCGCTGGACGAGCTGACGCGCGATGCCGTTCGGCCGGTAGCCGAGCTCGGCGATCGCGGCCTGAACGCGCTCACGCAAACGGGGCGACACGGCCGACACGCCGCGGATCACGTTCGACACCGTCGACTTGGAGACGCCGCTGCGCACGGCGACGTCGACGATGGTCGGCCGCGTCACGCGCGGACCCCGCTCCGTCGAGCCGACGCTCATAGCGCCTCCTGCACATAGCGGAGATTTGCCTCTTCCACGGTGCGCACCGCAGGCAGATCGGACTCCCGGACTGCGACGCGATCTTGCTCGAGGACGATCCAGCCGTCGTAGTCCTGCAGCTCCGGCAACGCGAGCGCGCCGCGCACGTCGACCATCCCTTTCCCGAACGGGCAGAAGATGCCGTCACCCCAGGCCTGCTCCCACGGAACCTCACCGGCGCGGACACGGGCGAGCAGCACCGGATCGACGTCCTTGAGGTGCAGGTGCCGGATCCGCTTCGCATAGGTGCGCATGAGCTCGAGTGGATCGCCTCCGCCGGCGACAGCATGCCCGGTGTCGAAGCACAAGGGCACGTCCGTGTGCTCGACGAGCGCCGCAATCTCCTCGGGCGTCTCGATGTAGGTCGCGGCGTGATGATGAAAGACGGCATCGACGCCGTGGGCGCGGCACCGCTCGGCCGCTTGCGCGACGCGCTCGAGCGCATGCGCCAGCCGATCGCCGGTCAGCGCCGTCCGCGCCTGCTCGTCGGGACGCCCCGCCCCGACCGACCGCTCCGGTGAGCCGGCGTCGGCGAGCACCACCGGCCCCTCCTTGCCCGTCTCGGCGAGCGCCGCGGCGATCGGGTCGAGCCACTCCTCGACGTCCGCCTGAAATGCTTCTGCATCGTCGAGGTGGAGCGGCGCGAAGCCGCCGACCAAGTCGAGGCCCGACTCCGCGAGCTCCCCCGTCCCGAGGTAACCGGGCGGCCCGAGCTCGATCCCGGTGAACCCGAGCTCGGCCACGGTGCGCACGAGAACGCCGGCCGGGACGAGGTCGTCACGGCCCGCCGTCCGCTCCCACACGCCCCAGGTGACGGGCGCGCTCGCGAGCCCTTTGGAACGTTCCACAAGCGCCAGCCTACAGGTAGCGCCGCTCGGCGGCGCGGGCGGCCTCGTAGTCCGTTCGGGCCGCGCGAACGCTGTCCGTCTCGGCCACTTCGGCGACCGGGACGTCCCACCAGCTCTCGTAGCTCGGCACGCCTTCGTAGCGATCGGTCGCGACCGCGATCACGGTCGTGCGTGCTTCCTCGCGTGCCGCTCGCAACCCCTCACGCAGGTCCTCGATCGTCTCGGCGCGGATGACGCGCGCTCCGAGCGACTCGGCGTTCGCCGCGAGATCGACGGGCAGGTACGCCCCGGAGTCGGCGGAGTCGGTGCCGAGCGAGCCGTCGCGGCGGTAGCGGTAGAGCGTCCCGAAGCCGTCTGTCCCGAGCGACCGCGAGAGCCCGCCGATCGACGCAAAGCCGCGGTTGTCGACGAGGACGATCACGAGCTTCACCTCCTCCTGCACAGCGGTCACGATCTCGGACGGCATCATCAGGTAGGAGCCGTCGCCGACCATGACGACCACCTCACGTTCCGGCGCGGCGAGCTTGACACCGAGCCCGCCGGCGATCTCGTAGCCCATGCACGAGTAGCCGTACTCCACGTGGTAGCCCTTCGCGTCGCGCGTTCGCCAGAGCTTGTGTAGGTCGCCGGGCATCGAGCCGGCAGCGCAGACGACGACGTCGGTCGGCGCCGATGCGTCGTTGACGGCGCCGATCACCTCGCTCTGCGCAGGCAGCGGCGTGTGGCCGAGCGAGTAAAGGCGCGTCACCTCGTCGTCCCACGCCGCCGACAGCTCGGCCGCCTGGGCCCGATACGCGGCGTCCACCTCGTGTCCGTCGAGCAGCTCCGCCAGGCGTTCGAGAGCGGCGCGTGCATCGCCCTGAAGCGCGAGCCCCGCGTGCTTCGTCACGTCGAGCTCGGCGACGTTGATGTTCACGAATGCGACGTCGGCGTCGCGGAAGGCGGTCTTCGACGCGGTCGTGAAATCGGAGTAGCGCGTCCCGACACCGATCACGAGATCCGCCTCCGCCGCGATGCGGTTTGCCGCGAACGTGCCGGTCGCGCCGATCGCGCCGAGATTCGCCGGATGGTCGTACGGAAGCGAGCCCTTGCCGGCCTGCGTCTCACCGACCGGGATGCCGGTCTGCTCGGCGAAGGCACGAAGAGCGTCGGTCGCGTCGGAGTAGATCGTGCCCCCGCCCGCGACGATCAACGGGCGCTTCGCCGCGCGGATCGACTCGGCCGCGCGCGCGAGCGCGTCGGCGTCCGGGAGCGGGCGGCCGACGTGCCACACACGCTCGGCGAGAAACTCGTCCGGCACGTCGAATGCCTCCGCTTGGACGTCCTGCGGGAACGCGAGCGTGACGGCGCCCGTGTCCGCCTGGCTCGTCAGCACGCGCATCGCCGCCAGCGCGGCAGGGATGACTTGTTCCGGCCGCTCGATGCGGTCGAAGTAGCGCGAGACGGGGATGAAGCAGTCGTTGACGGAGACATCGCCACGACCTGACGACTCGAGCTGCTGCAGCACCGGGTCGGGGCGGCGCGACGCGAACACGTCTCCGGGGAGGAGCAGAACCGGCAGCCGGTTGATCGTCGCGAGCGCAGCACCGGTGACCATGTTCGTGGCGCCGGGCCCGATCGAGCTCGTGCAGACGAGCGCTCCGAGCCGGTTGCACTGGCGCGCGTAGCCGACGGCCGCATGCACCATCGCCTGCTCATTCCGGGCTTGGCGATAGGTGAGGAGGTCGGGCCGCTCGTACAGCGCCTGCCCGATCCCGGCGACGTTGCCGTGCCCGAAGATGCCGAAGCAGCCGCCGAAGAAGCGCTGCCGCACGCCGTCGCGCTCGATCTCCTGGACGGCGAGGAAGCGCACGAGCGCCTGGGCTGCGGTGAGCCGCACAAGCCGACTCTATAGGCTTGGTTTGCGATGGTTGGAGCGTTCCAGCGGTGAGCGCGCTGCGCGTCCGGAACGGCTCGGTCACTCCCGAGAGCGCCGGCTGGACGTACGTCGGCTTCTCGGTGTACCGCCTGTCCGGGCGCCTCGAGCGCGCCGAGGACGGCCGGGAGGCGTGCATCGTCCTCCTGGCGGGATCGTGCTCGTTCATGGGCCTCGGAGAAGCGGCGCGTGCGACGGTGTTCGACGGGCCGCCGACGGCGCTCTATGTCCCGCCGGGCACGGCGTGGTGGGTGGAGGGCGAGGGCGAGCTTGCGGTCTGCACGGCGCCGGCGCGCGGCGGGCTCGAGCCGCGGCTGCTCGACGCACCGGAGCTCGTGACGCGCGGCTCGGGCACGGAGGAGCGCTACATCGCGAACATCCTGATGGAGCGCGAGCCGGCCGAGTCGCTGCTCGTGACGGAGGTGGTGACGCCGGCCGGCCACTGGTCGAGCTACCCGCCGCACAAGCACGACCGTGACGATCCGCCGAACGAGCGTGCGCTCGAGGAGACGTACTACCACCGCCTGCGCGGGGGGCACGGCTTCGCGTTCCAGCGCGTGTACACGGACGACGGCCAGCTCGACGAGTCGATCGCCGCCGAGGACGGCGACATCGTCCTCGTCCCGCGTGGCTACCACCCGGTCGTTGCCGATCCGCGCGTCGATCTCTACTACCTGAACGTCATGGCCGGCCCGGTGCGCGAATGGCGCGTGTCGGTGGCGCCGGGTTACTGACCTCCGGCGCGCTTCTTTGCCCAACCCGCGAACTCGAGCGTGCGTGCGGCGAGGTCGGGGTCGGCGGGACGGTGAACACGTTCCCAGGGATCGGCTCGATCGGCGGCCGCCTGTCGGATGAGGCCCGCCCACCGCCGATCGAGTGCGTCGAGAGCCCAGTCCGCTGCTTCGCGCTTCGACGCGACTCGCCCATGGGCGAGGGTGAAGAGAAGGCGGCAGAGCGTGAGCACGAGGTACGGCTGCTTCCACGCGCTCATCTGCCCTTCGTAGCCCCAGTCGGCGTACTCCTGAATGCGGGCGAGCGCTTCACGTTGCAGGTCGGAGGCGGCCACCGGCTCGACGAGCGACTTGGGGTCGGGGCCGGCGAGAACGAGCCCGTGCTCGCGTAGCAGCCACCTGACGACCGCGGTGTTGCAGTGACTGTCCCAGACGAGCTCCGCCGCGCCGTTGTCCAGGAAGAAGAACGGTCGGTGCGACCAGTCGATGCGCCGCAGCTGTCGGGCGGGGATGTACGAGCCTTCCAGGTGCTGCGCCCACGGCGAGGCGAGGGCGTGCAACCGGCGGTGCAGCAGTTGCAAGCCGCCCAGCTGCTCTTCGGTGAGGTCTTCGTGACTGACGATCACGAAGTCGACGTCGCTGTGCTCGTCGGCGTCGCCGGTCGCGAACGAGCCGTGGAGATAGGCCCCGCAGAAGTCGTCACCGAGGACGGCCCGCGCGCCGTCGACGAGCTCGCCGAGCACGGCGTCGAGCTCGGGATAGGCGGTCGGCTTCAACCGAGCCCGAGCCGCGTGAGCTGCTCCGCCGGCGCACCTTCTGCGTCGACCAGCCGCCGGAGGACGCCGAGCATCTGCTCCCGCGTCTCCGGTTCCGACGCCCACAGGTTCCGCTCCTGCCCGGGGTCGCTCGGACGATGGAACAGGTAGTCCTCCCGCGACAGCGCTCGCACCTCGGTGGGGATCCGCCACTGCGGGTACGTCACCCCCGGCACGACGTGCCCGTCGCCGTCCGGAAGCGCGAGGCCGTCGACGACGAGCGACTCGACGAGGTTCGACGAGTACGCATACAGCGGGCCGCCGACCGGCGAGCGGAAGATCGTCCACTCCCCGTCCGTGCAACAGACGCCCTGCCCGAACGTCCCGTACAGCAGTGCGTCGCGTCTCGATCCGCCGCCCGCGAGCAGCGGCACGAGGCTCTCGCCGTGCGGCGCGTCCCCCTGCGCCTCCGCCAGCTCGCACAGCGTCGAGTGCAGGTCGACCGTCGAGGTCAGCGCGCTGATGCCGCCACCGTTCCCGGGGAACGCCGGGTGCCACACGACGAGCGGGATGTGCGCGTGACTGTCCCAGTGCGGATATTGCTTCCCGAAGACGCCGCGGCCGCCGAGATCGTGGCCGTGGTCGGTCGTGAGCACCACGGCGGTGTCGTCCCACAGCCCACGGTCGTCGAGCACGTCGAAGAGGGCGCCGAGCCACCGGTCGACCATCGCCACCTTCGCGACGTAGCGCGCGCGGATGAACCGAAGCTCTTCGGGCGTGGTCTGCGCCATGAACGCCGCGAGTGCGTCGGGATCCTGGTACGGCGGCCAGAGCGTGAAGCGGTCGTCGTCCGCGGAGGCGCCGAACTGCGAGCGATACGGCTCCGGGACGTGGAACGGCTCGTGCACGTCGAACGACTCGACGTGCAGGAAGAACGGCGCGCGCAGCTCCTGCAGTCGTGCCGCCGCCGCCCGGAACACGCGGGCCGGGAAGAAGTCCTCTTCGCTGTGGAAGTCCTGGACGTTCGCGTAGTAGCGACGACCCGCCCCCGGGCGCCAGCGCTCGATCCGCTCCACCCAGTCGGGCAACGGCTCGTCGCCTGCGATCGGGCCGCGCCAGTTGTCCCATTCGTGGCCGCGGACGAGCTCCGTCTGTTGAAACGACTGGAGATAGCCGTTCGCAGACTCCTCCCAGTAGTGGTAGTGGTCGGTGACGATCACGGTGCGGTAGCCCGCAGCTTCGATCAGTCTCGGCAGCCGTGCGTCGCCGGGCTCGAGCCCGCCCCACGGCCTCCACAGGTGCTCCTTGAAGCCGGCGAAGATCTCGCGACGCGCCGGCATGCAGGGCAGGCTCCCGACGAAGTGGTTGTCGAACCGCCAGCCGCGGCGGGCGAGGCGGTCGAGGTTCGGCATCGCAACCGACGTGCCCCCGTAAGCCGGCACATCGCTGCGGTTCAAGCTGTCGACCAGAACGAAGAGAACGTTCATGGACAGCCGCATGAGCGGCGCACGACGAGCTCCACCGGCAGGCGGACGGCCGGTGTCGTGATCTCGCCGTTCAACCCGTCGAGGAGCAGCTGCGCTGCCTCCCGGCCGAGCTCGTAGTCGCCGCGTCGCAGCGCCGTCACCGGCGGGTCGACCAGCGGACCGAAGACAGGATCGTCGAAAGCGACGAGCGCGATGTCCTCGGGGACCCGACGGCCGGCGGCCCGGCACGCGGCGATCGCACCCATCGCGAGCGTGTCGGCGGACGCGACGACCGCGGTCGGCGTCTCGGCGAGCGCGAGCAGCCGCGCCATCGCCGCG
>JAICUZ010000196.1 GCA_025935595.1 Burkholderiales bacterium | reverse complement strand
GCGTGTGAAGCGAGCGCTCTCCCGCTGAGCTATGCGCCCGGAAGAGGCTCCAAACGTAGCACCGCAACAGAATGCTTACCCCTTCGGAACCAGGCGGTCCACTACCGTGGAAGGGACCCCAAGGAAGAGGAGAACCCATGGAAGGGATCGAGACGAACGGACCGCACCACCAGCTGCTCCACCTCGTGGAGGCAGCGCAGAACGCCGGGTACTCAGAGCGCGAGATCGTCCAGCTCGTCGAGGCTGAGCTCGCGACTGACGCCGATCTCGACGAGGCTGCCTAGTACCCGCCGCCCTTGCCGCAGGCGGTGAGGAGAAGCGGCAGGGCCGCGAGCGTCACGAGCAGGATGCGTGTATGCAGGTAGGACCGCATGGAAGGTCCTACCCGGCTGCGCGGTCAGCGGTTTCCCGAACGGTAAAGTCGGCTCATGGCCGGCATTGCGATTTACTACTGCCCCGTCTGAAACGGCTACGACAAACGCGCCGCGAGTCTCGTGGCGGAGTTGAACGGCCTCGGCCACACCGCCGAGATGATCGCAGGGGAGAAGAGCCAGTTCGACGTGATCGCCGACGGCGACACCATCTGGTCGAAGCAGCAGATCGGCCGCTTCCCGGAGCTTCCGGACCTGATGCCCAAGCTGAAGTAAGGCCGCGGCACCGGTGAGGGATCCTTAGGGCTGCTTCCTCCCGGATCTGACCCGGTTCGGAATCTCACCGCGCCGCGGGCGGCCACACTGTACCCTTGGCCGCGTAACGGCGACGAGAAGGAGGTGCGGAGACATGACGACTGTGCTTCACGCGATCACCGCGCCCTGCGCCGCCGCCCGCCGCAGCGTCTCCTGACGTGTGTGTGACGGGCGCGACGCCCGTTCATTCACGCGCAAAGGAGTTTTTGGTTGACACTTCCGTCCACGGAGACGCTGCTGCACAAACTCGGATGGGACGACGGCTGGGAAGCCTCGTTCGCAGACCACCGCGCCGCCGGGCTCGTGCCCGCCCGCGTCGCGATCCAACACCGGGGCGCCTACGACCTGATCGCCGAGGCGGGCGAGCTGCGCGCGAGCGCGACGACGCGGCTCTTCAAGAACGACGAGCTGCCGGCCGTCGGCGACTGGGTCGGCTTCGACGCCGCGTCGAACCTCGTCGAGGCGGTCCTCGACCGGCGCACCTCGATCTCTCGCAAGGAGGTCTGGCACGCCGCGCGCGAACAGGTGCTCGCGGCGAACATCGACGTCGCGTTCCTCGTCCAGGCGCTGCCGCTCGACTTCAACGTGCGACGGCTCGAGCGGTACCTCGCGATGGCGTGGGAGAGCGGCGCCCAGCCGATCGTCCTCCTCACGAAGACCGACCTCGTCGACGACGTAACGCCGTACCTCGACGAGGTCGAGACGGTCACGCTCGGCTCGTGTCCGACGCTCGCCGTGTCGGCGAAGACCGGTGACGGGCTCGAGCAGCTACGGCCGTGGCTCGAGCCGAACCGCACCGCCGTCCTGCTCGGCTCGTCCGGCGTCGGCAAGTCGACGATCGTGAACGCGCTTGCCGGCGAGGAGCTACTTGCGACGAACGAAGTGCGGGAAGACGACCATGCCGGACGTCACACGACGACCCACCGCGAGCTGATCATCCTCACGGCGGGCGGCGTCATCCTCGACACGCCGGGAATCCGCGAGCTGCAGCTCTGGGACGCCGACCTCGAGCAGACGTTCGGGGACATCGAGGAGATCGCGACCACCTGTCGCTTCTCCGACTGCAACCACGACCAGGAGCCCGGTTGCGCAATCCGCGCGGCTCTCGCCGACGGCTCGCTGTCGGCCGACCGCTGGCAGTCGTACGTGAAGCTGCAGCGCGAGCTCGAGGCGATCGAGGCGCGGCGGAACCACCTACTGCGACAGGAGCGCCTGCGGGAGTACAAGATCCGCACACGTCAGAACAGGCCCAAGAAGAAGCGCTGACCCCGCCGCGTGTCCGCGAGGATGCGGTCGAGCTCACCGTGCCCGATCCCGATCGCGGGTACCGCGAGGTCGTGCTGGCGCAGGAGATCGCACGCCCGAGGCTCGGGCCGCCGTTCGAGTGGCACGACGGCGCCTGGCGGCTCGAGTTCGAGCGACGGGAGGTGGACCGGATGGAGTACCTGCTCGCGATCGACGGCCGCCTTCTGCCCGACCCCGCGAACCCGCTTCGCGCGCCCGGCCCGTTCGGCGACAAATCCGTCGTCGACTGGCCGGAGTACCACGCGCCCGAGTGGCTCGACTCCGTCGCAGACGCCGGCCCCGTCGAGCAGCTCGAGATCCGCTGCCGGCGACTCGTCGCCCGCGTGCACGTGCAGCTCTACGCAACGCCCGACCCTCCCGGGCTCGACGCACCGCTCCTCGTCGCCCACGACGGCCCCGAGTACGCCCTGTACTCCGGCCTGACGCGCTTCCTCGACGTGATGAGCTGGGAGGAGCGCATCCCGCCGCTTCGCGCAGCGCTGATCCAGCCGGTCGACCGCAACGAGACCTACTCCGCGTCCGCGTTGTACGCCGCCGCGCTCGCACGCGAGTTGCTGCCCGAGATCTCGAAGCGCGCGCCGCACAAGCGCCGCATCGGGATGGGGGCAAGCCTCGGCGCTCTCGCGATGCTCCACGCGCACCGGCGCCACCCGAAGCTCTTCGACGGGCTGCTGCTTCAGTCGGGCAGCTTCTTCCGTCAGCGCTCCGACAAGCAAGAGAGCACGTTCCCGCGCTACCGGCGGATCACGCGGTTCATCGGCACGGTCCTGCGCGGCCTCGAAGGCGCGCGCGCCATCCCCGTCGCGATCACGTGCGGCGCGGCGGAAGAGAACCGCGCGAACAACGAGGCAGTCGCAGCTGCGCTCCGCGATCAGGGCTACCCGGCGTGGTCGGCGCTCGTGCGCGACGCGCACAACTGGACGTGCTGGCGCGACGCGTTCGACCCGCACCTGCCCGCGGTGATCGAGGCGGCCGCATGAATCGACGTTCGGTCGACATTGACGGTGGCTCGGTCCTCGCGTACGGCCACTACGGCCGCCCGCTCGTCGCGTTCCCGTCGGAGAACGGCGAGCCGCACGACTGGGAGGACCGCGGCATGGTCGAAGCGATCGCGCCGCTGCTCGACGACGGCAAGGTGAAGCTCTACTGCGTGCCGTCGCTCGACCGTGATAGCTGGACGCGCGGCGACCTGCCGCTCGAGGAACGTGCCCGGCGGCACGGTCACTACGAATGGTGGGTGCTGACGAAGCTCGTCCCGTTCGTCCAGGCCGACTCGCACACGCACGAGCTGATGGCGGTGGGCGCCTCCTTCGGCGCCTACCACTCCGTGAACTTCTGCCTGAAGCGCTCCGACCTGTTCCCGGTCGCGATCGCGATGAGCGGCGTCTACGACGTGTCGGTGCAGGGCGGCGGCGAGCGCGGGGAGGCGGTCTACTTCAACAACCCGATGGACTACGTCGCGCATCTCCACGGCGACCACCTCGACTGGCTGCGCCGGCAAGCCTCCGTCCTGCTCGTCTGCGGACAGGGGCAGTGGGAAGACACGACCGGCGCACTCGACTCGACGAAGCGGTTCGGCGCGCTGCTCGCCGAGAAAGGGATCCCGCACGAAGTCGACCTGTGGGGGCACGACGTCCCGCACGACTGGCCGTCGTGGCGGCGCCAGCTCGCGCACCATCTGCCAAGGTTCGTCGCATGACGGAACGCGTGATCGGCCTGTTGCTCGGCACCGAGGAAGACTGGCCGGCCGCGTTCGAAGCGCTCGTGTCACGCCTCGGCCCGATCGACGGGAACGAGCTGCGCACCGAGCGCATCGTGAACGAGCCCTTCGACCTGCAGTATCGCCCGCGCTACTCGATCGTCATCGACCGGCTCGCGTGGTGGTACGACCTGCCGCGAGCGTGGCTGAAGAAGGTCTCGCTGATGGACGACGTCTATCTGCTCAACAACCCGTTCACGTTCCAGGCGATGGAGAAGCACTCGGCGTACTGCGCCCTGATGCGGCTCGGCATCCGCGTGCCGGAGACTTGGCTGATCCCGCACAAGGTGCCGCCTCAGAACCCGCGCTTCCAGCCGACCGCCGAGCGCTACAACGCGGCGTTCGACCTCGAGGCGATCGGCGGTCACATCGGCTACCCGCTCTTCATGAAGCCGTTCGACGGCGGGCAGTGGGTCGGCGTATCGCGCGTCGGCTCGCCCGAGGAGCTCCGCGCACGGTACGACGAGTCGGGGGAGCGGATGATGCATTTGCAGACCGCGCTCGAAGGGTTCGACGTCTTCGTCCGCTCTCTGTCGATCGGCGCCGAGACGATGTCGATGTGGTTCGACCCTTCGCGACCGATGCACGACCGGTACCAGGTTCGGCACGACTTCCTCACGCCTGAGCTGGGTCAGGAAGTGATCACGATCTCACGGCTCGTGAACGCGTTCTTCCGCTGGGAGTTCAACTCGTGCGAGACGATCGTGAAGGACGGGATCGCGTACCCGATCGACTACGCGAACGCGTCTCCTGACGTCGCACTCACGTCGCTCCACTACTACTTCCCGTGGGCGATCAAGGCACTCGTGCGCTGGTCGGCGTTCTGCGCGGTCACGCGGCGCGAGATGCTCGTGAACCAGAACTCGCGCGACTACTTCGTCTGGGGCGACCGCGACGACCTGAGCTACGAGGAGAAGCTCGCAAAGTATCGCGAGCTTGCGGACGCGTACTTCCAGGTGCCGCAGTACGAGGAGTTCTGCGCCACCCGCCTCGGCCACCTCGACGAGCTCGCACACGACTGGTTCACGTCGCCGGAGTTCGACGACGTGCTCGTCCACACGGTGCGTTCCACGTTCCCGGCGCACGAGCACGACCATTTCGTCGCGCACTACCGCGGGCTGCTCGCAGCCTGGGCACGGGATCAGCAGCCGGTGTAGGCTCGCCGGGTCGCTGCGGCTCCGTCCCTAGAGGAGGCCCGCATGGCTACCACCACCGAGATCGCGGCGCGCAAGCTCGGCAAGATCACCCCGCGCGTCGACGTTCGCACCCTCACGCTCTCGCGCTACATCGATCGAGCGAACCTGCCGGACGCACCGGCGGCGATCGACCTCACCGGGCACGTTGCGGAGTGGCCGATGTACGCGAACGATCGGATCGGCGACTGCACGACGGCTGCGGCGGCGCACATG
>JAICUZ010000343.1 GCA_025935595.1 Burkholderiales bacterium | reverse complement strand
CGGCGGTCTGCACGGCGATGCCGAGGTCGTAGCGGTCGTGGTACACGATCTCGCCGCGCTCGAGGCGCGCGTTCAGTTCGGGAAACTCCTTCAATGTGGCGGCGGTCGCCCGCAGCACGGTCGGCAGGAGCAGCTTCAGGTCGACGTGCGTGAAGTCGCACTCCTCGACGTAGGTCACCGCCGGGACCTCGCGGTGCGCGCGGCTCAGGTGCTCGACGATCTGCCGCCGGATTCCGCGCACCGTCTCGCGGCGCCCCTCGGAGGCTTGTAACAGACTGTTACTTGACCCTCCGGCGGCGGCTCGGACGTCGTCTTCGGTGACGCGTCCGCCCGGGCCGGTCGGGATGACCGTTGCCAGGTCGACGCCCAGTTCCTGGGCGACGCGACGGACGAGCGGCGTCGCCTGCACGCGCGCGGCGGGCGCCGGCGGAGCTTGTAACAGACTGTTACTTGGGTCGGGGTCACCGCCGATCACGACGAGCACCGTGCCGACCGGGACGATGTCGCCTTCGGCGACGAGGATCCGCGAGACCAGGCCGGCGGCCGGCGACGGGATCTCGACCGTCGTCTTGTCGGTCGCGATCTCGACGAGCGGCGCGTCCTCGGCGATCTCGTCGCCCTCGGCGACGAGCCAGCGCGCGATCTCTCCCTCCGTCAGCCCCTCACCGAGGTCCGGCAGCTTGAACTCGTACGGCACGGAGCCGGAGGCTACCTACGCGGCTGTCCGACCCAGGAGCCGGGCGGCACGAGCAGCACCCGCAGTCCCTCCGCGCCGGCGCGCCAGAGCGAGACGGCGAGCTCGTCGCCGCGGAGCTCCGGTGCGACCTCACGCGGCACATACCCCGCCTGCAGCGTTCCCTGCTCGTTCCAGATCCCGACCGCGTTCGGGTCGTGCTCGTTGTCCGGCTCGGGCACGAGCGCCAACCGGGAGCCGGGATCGAACGACGAGTCCGCTACCGCCTCGGGGCGAAACGAGACGCCCGCGACGGCGATCACGCGGAGCCGCGGATCCTCCCAGCCGACCCGCTCACCGGTCGCCGCGTCGCGCAGGTGATAGCCGGCGCCGCGCCGGTCGCGCTCGAGCCAAAGACGAAGCCGCTCGCTCACTCGAGTGCGTCGTCGCGGAGCACGGCATGCACGCCGAGTACGCCGTTCACGAGCTGCGTCACGCGCAGATCGACCACGACGCTCGCGAGCGCGAGCGCTTCGCGACGGTCGAGGCCGTGCTCGCGCCCGAGTAGCTCGAGCATGCCCTCGTTCGCCTTCCACGCAGCCGCGGTGAGATCGGCGTCGAAGCCGAACGTCAGCCACGCGCCGTCGATCCGCGCGCACGGCCATTCGAGCGGCAGGTCGTCGCGAAGATCGAGCGTCAGCTGCGCCCGCGACGCGCACTCGATCGCGGTGCCGCTCACTTCGCCGTCACCCTGCGCTGCATGGCCGTCGCCTGCCGAGAATGTCGCTCCGTCGTAGGGGACCGGCAGGAAGAGCGTCGTGCCGGCGACGAGCTCCTTGCAGTCGATGTTCCCGCCCTGCGGCCGCGGCGGGGCGGTCGAGTGCACGCCGTGCCCGATCGGCGGCATGCCCATGACGCCGAGGAACGGCGCGAGCCGCACGCGGCGGCCGAGCGCGGTGCCAACCCCGTCCGCGAGGTCCCAGCGCACGCGAACGCCGTCGCCGAACGTCTCACCCCACGACGCCGGAACGACCTCGTCGATCCGTACGACGAGCGTGTGACCTTCACGCGCGCCGCGCACCGCGATCGGGCCGGCGAGCGCATGACCGTCGTCCTCGGGCGAGGCGATCGGCGCGAACCGCGTCTCGTCGTCGAGCCACCATCCTGCATTCGGGGTCGCGAGTCGCACCGTGTCGCCGGGATCGATCGAAAGCACCGGCTCGAGGTCGCGCGAGAAGTGCCCGTGCAGCGTTCGTCGCTCGAGCGGCAGCTCGTGGATCACGTCAGTGATTCGACGGCGGCAACGACGCGCTCGACCGACGGCATGTACGCGTCCTCGATCGTCCAGTACGGGTACGGCACGTCGTAGCCCGTCACGCGCAGCACCGGCCCTTGCAGGTCGAAGATCGCGCGCTCGGCGATCAGCGCGGCGAGCTCGGCGCCGAAGCCTGCGGTGCGCGGCG
>JAICUZ010000040.1 GCA_025935595.1 Burkholderiales bacterium | reverse complement strand
GGTGACGCCGCCGAGCGCGCGTCGATCTCGATCCCGTACAGCCCGAACGTCGATCCGTTCGTGAGCCCGGTTCCTTCGAACGCCCACGGTGCGACGTCGGCGCCGACGACGGTGAACGGCGCACGTCGCTGGCCGCGGTCCGACGCGATGTACTGATTTCCGAGCAGTGCCGATTCGGGACGGCCGAGATCGCGCCATTCGTCGACGAGCGTCTGGCGCTGGTCCTCCCGCGAGATCTTTCGGAAGAAGTTGTTCGCGGCGAGGAACATCAGGTTGCCGCCCTTGTCTCGGAACGCCTCGACGAGGTCGTACACGCGCTCCGTCACGTACTCGGTGTGCCCGGGGAAGACGAGCAGGTCGTACGCGGCGCGCAGGTCGTCCGGTGTCGCGTGGAGCTCGAGGTCCTCGTCGCTGACGATGTCGGCCCGCTTGCCGGTCTGGGCGAGCCAGTGCTGGAAGGCAAGGTCGTAGCTGCGGTAGCGGTAGGGGACGCCGAACGTCGAGTGAGGACGCGTGAGGTCGACCTCGTCGGTGCGCCAGTGGGCGTACCACGTGTCGCCCCAGCCGTCGCCGTCTTCGTCGTAGAAGTTGTAGGCGGCCCACGTGCTGGTCGGCATCACGACGGCGACGCGCGCCTGCGGCGTCGCCGGCCGCACGACCAGCGGCGCGAAGCCGCGGCGGCCATCCTCGCCCGTGATCTGAGCCGCGTAGACGCCGCTCGGCCAGTCGCTCCCGACCGGCACGTCGATGGCCGCCGGCGCGCCGCTTCGCTGCGACCAGTCCACCTGGAACGGTGCGCCGACCGCGACACCCTTGATCTCGTTGTTCGCATACGTCGGTTCCGTCTCGGGGCCGCTCCTCAGCAGTTGGACTGCGAGCGTCTCGGCATCCGTGCGCACGACGAGCGTGGCGTCGGTTCCCGGCGCCGCGCTCCGCTCTGCGAAGGCCGCATCGATGCCGAGCAACCGAACGACCCCCTGCTTCGTCTCCGTCTTCCCGTCGCGCGAGCGCGCGGAGATCCGTGCGATGTACGTGCGCGGCACAAGTGTCGGCGCCGGTGTCCACTCGAGTGTGTGGTGTCCTGCGGCCAGCACCTTGCTCGACGATCGAAGCGTGCCCTCCGCGCCTTTCGTCGGCTGCTCGGACGCGGCACCCTGGCCCGTTTCGAGGATCGCGAGCGACACGGTCGCGCGCCGGGCGAGCGTGAAGCTGATCCGTGCGGTGCGGTCCTTGCTCCCGACGGTCGCGAGGAGCGGCCGGTCGCCCGCGAAGGGACGGCCGTCGTTGGCGACGCGCAGGTTGCCGAGCAGCGAGGTCGGCGTGCTGCGCGCGAATGCACGCGTTCCGCGCGCGAGCAGGAGCAGGCCGCCCGCGCCCGCGACGCCGAGGAGCCCGCGTCGCGAGCCCTGCCAGTGACCCCTGCGGTGCGTCACCGGACTGAGGCTACCGGACCTTGTGTAAGGTCCCCCTTACAGGGGGCCGCCCGGGTCCAAGGAGTCGGGTCCGCGCCGGAGAAAGCGTCCGGCGAATGGAGCGTCGCGAGCTCGACTCCCGTCTTCTGATCATGGTCACCCTGGCGCTGGTCGCGTTCGGGCTGGTGATGGTCTACAGCGCGACATCTGCTGCCGCCGCGATCGGCGGGAACGACCCGAGCTACTACCTGAAACGTCAGGGGATCTACGCCGCCGCCGGCATCGTGCTGATGATCCTCGCGCAGCGCTGGGACTACCGCCGCCTGCGCGCGCTCTCACCGTTGCTCGTGCTGATCTCGCTCGGTTCGCTCATCGCGGTGCTCGCGATCGGGCCGCCGATCAACGGCGCGCGCCGCTGGGTCTCGCTCGGCCCGGCGGCGTTCCAGCCGTCGGAGCTCGCGAAGCTCACGCTCGCGATCTGGGCTGCGTCGTACTACGCGAAGCGCAGGCCGCCGCGCACGCTCCGCGAGCTGTGGCGCCCGGCCGGAGCGCTCGCATCCGTCTTCGCGGGGCTGCTCGTCCTCGAGCCGGACCTCGGGACGACGATCGCCCTCGCCATCATGCTCGTCGGCGTGCTCGTGGTCTGCGGAACGCCCGTGCGCGTGCTCGCGACCGCGATCACCATCGCCGCGTCTGCGGGCATCGCGATGATCTGGGTGAGGCCGTACAGCCGAGCGCGCTTCTTTGCCTTCCTGCATCCGGCACGCGACGCCGCGGGCACCGGCTACCAGATCCTCCAGGCCGAGATCGGGATGGGGTCGGGTCACATCTTCGGCGTCGGGCTCGGCCGCGGCGTGCAGAAGATCTTCTACCTGCCCGAAGCGCACACGGACATGATGCTCGCGAACATCGGCGAGGAGCTCGGGCTGATCGGCGTCGCCGCGGTGATCGGCGCGTACGCGTTGTTCGCCTATGTCGGGCTCGACATCGCCGTGCGGTGCCGCGATCCCTTCGGCAAGCGACTCGCCGCGGGGCTGACCGTGCTCGTGTGCGGGCAGGCCGCGGTGAACATCCTCGCCGTCATGGGCGCCGCGCCCCTGACGGGAATCCCGCTGCCGTTCCTCTCCTACGGCGGCTCGAGCCTCGTCGTGCTGCTCGCCGGCGTAGGGATTCTCCTTAACATCGCTCAGCGTGGCAGTGCAGCGGCAGCTTCGGTGCCTGATCGCGGCCGGGGGGACGGCAGGACACGTGCTGCCCGCACTCGCAGTCGCCGACGCCCTGACGAGCCGCGGCGTCCACGTGACGTTCGCCGGGTCGCCGGATCGCGTCGAAGCGCGTCTGGTTCCTGAGGCGGGCTACGAGCTCGACACGTTCCGCATCACCGGCCTGCCGCGACGGCCGTCGGTCGAGCTGGCGCGCGCACTGATGCTCGCCGGGTCCGCGCCGCGCGCGTGCCGCCGCATCCTCCGGGATCGGCGGCCCGACGTCGTCCTCGGCGCGGGCGGGTTCGTCGCAGGCCCGATGGTGTTTGCGGCGTCGACCCTCCGCATCCCGGCCGCGCTCACGGAAGCCGATGCGCACCTCGGTCTCGCGAACCGGCTCGCTGCGCCGTTTGCGAAACGCCTGCTGCTTGCCTACCCACTCGAGACGCGTTGGCAGAAGAAGTCGCGCGTCGTCGGCCGGCCGATCCCGCGCTCGCAGCCGGTGACGCAGGCCGAGGCGCGCGAGATCTTCGAGCTCCCGCCCGACGGCCCGGTGCTCGGCGTCTTCGGTGCGCTCGCCGGCGCGAAGGCGCTGAACGAGCTCGTCGTGGACACGTGGGGTGCGAGCGGCCCGGCGATCCTGCACCAGACCGGTCGGCGCGACTACGAGCTCGTCAAGCGCCGCGTCGGCCGACCCGACTATCGCGTGATCGCCGAGACCGACCGGTTCGGTGCCGCGCTGACCGCGTGCGACCTCGTGGTGGCGCGCTCGGGCTCCGCGGTATGGGAGATCGCAGCCGCGGGGCGGGCCGCGATCCTCGTCCCGTATCCGTTCGCGACCGGCGACCACCAGGCTCTGAACGCGCAGTACTTCGTGCACGCAGGCGGCGCCATTCTCGTGCGCGAGCTCGACGTCGACCGCGTCCCAGACCTCGTGCGCTCGTTGCTCGACGATCCACGTCGCCTCGAGGCGATGGGCGAGGCGATGCTGCAGGCGGCCAAGCCCGGCGCCGCCGACGAAATCGCCGACGAGCTGCTCGCGCTCGCGCGATGACCGGCCGCCGCCTCTGGTTCGTCGGGATCGGCGGCGCAGGCCTCTCCGCGTACGCGCAGCTCGCGAAGGCGTGGGGGGCCGAAGTCGGCGGCTGGGACCGCGTCCGCACGCCGTACCTCGAGCCACTCGTCGACGTCCCGATCGAGATCTCGCCCGACCCGCAGGTGCCGGACGGTTGGGAGGCGGTCGTCTCGTCCGCGTATCCGGGCGTTCCGGGGATGCGCCGCAAGGACTTCCTCCGCGAGCTCGTGGCCGCGCGGCCGTCGATCGCGGTCGCCGGCACGCACGGCAAAGGGACGACGGCCGCGTTGATCGCATTCGTGTTGCGTGAGACCGCACACGACCCGGCATGGCTGATCGGTGCGCCGGTGCCGCAGCTCGGCTCGAACGCCGGGTTCGGCGGCGGCTACCTCGTCGTCGAGGCCGACGAGTCCGACCGCACGGCGTTCGCGCTCGCCCCCGAGATCGCCGTCGTCACGAACGTCGAGCTCGACCACCACTCGGAGTTCGGCTCGGCGGCGGAGCTCGAGAACGAGTTCGCGGACTGGCTTGCGCAGATCCCGCACGTCGTGCGCGACGCACCGCCGTTCGACGGCGAGCTCGCTATGCCGGGTGCGCACAACCGGTCGAACGCCGGTGCGGCGTTGGTAGCGCTCGAGCTCGTCGGCGTCTCGCGCAGCGAAGCGACACCCGTGCTTGCCCGTTTCACCGGCACCGGCCGTCGGTTCGAGGTACACGAGTCGGGCTCGCGCACCGTCGTCGACGACTACGGCCATCATCCGACCGAGGTCGCCGCCGCGATCGCCGCTGTGCGCGAGCGCTTTCCGGGGCGCCGCGTGCGTGTGCTGTTCCAGCCTCACCTGTACTCACGGACACGACATCTCGCGGCCGAGTTCGCCGAGGCGCTCGCCGACGCCGACGACGTCACGGTGACAGACATCTATGCGGCACGCGAGGCACCGGTTCGCGGCGTGACCGGCAAGCTGATCGTCGATGCGCTGTCCGACCGTGGCGTGCTCGCCGGCTGGACACCGTCAGTCGAGCAGGGAGTGGCACGCCTCGACCGCCGCGCGCGCAAGGACGACGTGCTGCTCGTGCTCGGAGCAGGCGACGTCGACGAAGCGGTGGGGATGCTGATCTCGTGATGACGGAGCGGGTCGCCCTCGCGCGGTACACGACCATCGGCACCGGCGGTCCCGCGCGGTGGTTCGCGCGTCCGGAGACGCTCGACCACCTGGTCGCGCTGCTGGCGGACGCGCGAGACAGGAACCTGCGGGTCGAGGTGGTCGGGCTCGGCTCGAACCTCCTCGTTCACGACGACGGCGTCGACGCACTCGTGCTGAAGCTCGGCGGCGAGCTGGCGGCGGCGCACGTCAAAGGCGACGTCCTGGTCGCCGGAGGCGGTGCTCCGAACGCGGTGTGCCTGCATCGCGCGCGGGCGGCCGGGCTCGGCGGCTTCGAGTTTGCGTCGGCGATACCCGGCACCGCAGGTGGCGGTGTGCGCATGAATGCAGGTGCGTACGGTCGTGAATGGCGCGACGTGCTCGTCGATGCGGTCGTGGTCGGCGAGAACGGCCCGCACACGTTCACACCCGAGCAACTGGACCTCTCCTATCGTCACTCCGCGCTCGGGCCGGGGGACGTGGTTGCGCAGGCTCGGTTCCGGCTCGAGCCGAGCACGCCGGAGGCGGTCAAGGCGAAGGTCGCCGAGCTGCTCGCACAACGCAAGGCAACCCAGCCGACGAACAAGCGCACCTTCGGCAGCGTCTTCAAGAACCCGTCGCCGGAGCTCGGCGCCGGCCGCGCGATCGAGGAGTGTGGCCTCAAGGGTCACCAGATCGGCGCAGCGCTCATCTCGCCGCGTCACGCGAACTTCATCGAGAACGCCGGCGGTGCGACGTCGGCGGACTGCATCGCCCTGATGGCGGAGGCGCGGCGCCACGTGTACGAGCGGTTCGGCGTCGAGCTCGAGCACGAGGTGCAGTTCCTCGGCCCGCTCGAGCTGCCTCCCCTGTAGGGGATGTCCCGGCCGCGGCGAAGTTGACGCCGTGGCCGCCCGCCGTAGGACGACCGCTGACGTGGCACCCCTGTCGGTGCGCGGCAGCCTGCCCGACGTTCGGACGCTGACGCCGTCGGCGCGGTCGCTCGTCGCTGGGATCGCGCTTGCGCTGGTCGCCGTCGGCGCGTACCTCGGTGCGCGCAACACCTCCGTCTTCGCGGTGCAGACACTCGACGTGCGCGGCGCGAACGACGCCATCCGCCGGCAGGTCCGCGACGCGCTCGCCGGCGAGCTCGGGACGAGCCTTCTTCGCGTGAACACGAGCGTGGTCGCGTCGGACGTCGACCCGATCCCGGGTGTGCGCAGCTTCACGATCGACCGGCAGTTCCCCCACACGCTCCGGGTCACGGTGAAGCGGGAGGTGCCCGTGCTCGTCGTACGCCAGGTTCCCGGCCGGGCAGCGTTCCTCGTCGGAGCGAGCGGCCGCGTGATTCGCACGCTCCCGCATTCGCGCCTGTCGCATCTCCCGCGCCTTTGGGTGACGAAGGCCGTCGGTGTGCAGGTCGGGAGCCCACTCCCGCCGCAGCTGGCCGCGGCCGCAACCGCACTGGCGCCGCTCCATGGTGCTGCGCTTCCAGGTGGAGTCTCGTCTGTCCGCCTGGGAAAGGACGAGCTCACGCTCACTCTCGGCGGCGGCCTCCAGGTACGCCTCGGCAACACCGGCGACCTCCGCCTGAAGCTCGCGATCGCGAGGCGCATCCTGGGTCAGACCGGGGCAGCGACGGGAGGCACCGGCTACCTCGACGTGAGCGTCCCGCTGCGCCCAGTCCTGTCAACGGCACCTCAAGTCGGAGGTTGAGCTTGAGGGTTAGCCTGCTCGAGTCTGTTGACAGCGCAGGAAACCGGCCGTACCCTGCCGAAGGAAGGAGGCGCTCGACAGCCCCACCCTGCACTCGAGCTTGAGGTCGAGCCACATTGACATGAGAGATCGTTCCGGCAACTACCTGGCAGTGATCAAGGTCGTCGGCGTCGGCGGCGGCGGGACGAACGCCGTCAACCGCATGGTCGACGCGGGCCTGACGGGCGTCGAGTTCGTCGCGGTGAACACCGACGCGCAGGCGCTCCTCGGGTGTGACGCAGACGTGAAGATCCACATCGGCGCGAAGGCGACACGCGGGCTCGGCGCGGGCGCCGACCCGGGCGTCGGCCGCGAGGCCGCAACCGAGTCGCGCGACGAGTTGAAGGAGGCGCTGAAGGGCGCCGACATGATCTTCGTCACGGCGGGCGAGGGCGGCGGGACCGGCACGGGTGGTGCGCCGATCGTCGCGGAGATCGCGCGCGAGCTCGAAGCACTCACCGTGGGTGTCGTGACGCGTCCGTTCGCATTCGAAGGACGGCGCCGCGCGCAGCAGGCAGAGGTCGGCATCAATGAGCTGTCCGACAAGGTCGACACGCTGATCGTGATCGAGAACGACCGCCTCCTCCAGGTCGTCGAGAAGAAGACGCCACTCGCCGATGCGTTCAAGCTCGCAGACGACATCCTGCGCCAGGGCGTGCAGGGCATCACCGACCTGATCACGGTTCCCGGAATCGTCAACCTCGACTTCGCCGACGTGCGGACGATCATGCGCGACGCCGGCTCCGCCCTGATGGGGATCGGGACGGGCACCGGCGAGAATCGCGCGTCGGAGGCGGCACGGACCGCCGTCAGCTCGCCGCTGCTCGAGTCGTCGATCGAAGGCGCCACCGGCATCCTCCTCAACATCAGCGGCCCGACCGACCTCGGTCTCTTCGAGGTGAACGAGGCGGCCGAGGTGGTCACCGGGGCGGCCGACCAGAACGCGAACGTGATCTTCGGCGCGGTCATCGACGACCAGCTGAAGGACGAGGTGCGGGTGACCGTGATCGCCACCGGCTTCGGCGCGCAGCGGCGGCGGCGGGCGCGCACGACCGCCGGAGGAGAGACCGGATCGCCGCTCGGGGGCCGGCAGCCGGAATTCGACACGGGCGACTCGCTCGACGTCCCGTCGTTCCTCCGGGACGAGTAGCGAGAAGAGCAGCTCCAGGTTTACGCCGGGCGGACAGTGGCAACCAGGGGGGTGCCCTCTCGGGACTGGAGTGCAGTCCCACACGACCCGGTCCGAAGCCTCGCCGGTCTCCCGGCGGGGCTTCGCCCTTTCTAGAGCGTCGGTCGGGGCGAGACGGTTAGCATCGCGCGCGGATGCAAATGCTCCGCCGGACGCCGCTTCACGACCGTCACGTCGCACTCGGTGCGCGGATGGTCCCGTTCGCGGGCTGGGAGATGCCGGTGCAGTACGAGGGTGTGATCCCGGAGCACAAGGCCGTGCGCAGTGACGCCGGCGTGTTCGACGTCTCGCACATGGGCGAGCTCGAAGTCGAGGGGCCGACGGCGCGCGACCTGCTGCAGGCGACGCTCTCGAACGACGTCGACAAGCTCGCGCCGGGCGACGCGCAGTACACGCTCGCCACCAACGAGACCGGCGGGATCGTCGACGACGTCATCCTCTACCGGCTGGACGGGCACCGGTACCTGATCGTCGCGAACGCGTCGAACGTCGATGCCGTGTACTCGTGGCTCAAGGAGCGCGAGCTGCGCGGCTCCGACGTGCGCAACGTGTCCGACGACTACGCACTGCTCGCCGTTCAGGGCCCGCGTGCGCTGGAGCGCCTCGGTCTCGAGCCCGCGAAGCCGTTCACCTGGGCGATGGGCGACGTCGACGGTGTCGAGGTGATGGTGAACCGGACGGGCTACACGGGCGAGGAAGGCGTCGAGCTCGCGTGCATGGCCGACGAGGCGGGACAACTCTGGGACGCAATCCTGGCGCGCGGTGTCGTCCCCTGCGGGCTCGGCGCGCGCGACACGCTGCGGCTCGAGGTCTGCTACCCGCTGCACGGCAACGACATCGGCCCCGACCGGGACGCGATCTCGTCCGGTCTCGCCTGGGCCTGTGCACTCGACACGGAGTTCACGGGCGTCGAGCGGCTCCGTGCGATCAAGGCGGACGGGCCCGCGCAGAAGCTCGTGCCGTTCGTGATGACCGAGAAGGCGATCCCGCGGCAAGGCATGGCGGTCGTCGGCGGCGGCGCGGTGACGTCGGGGACGATGTCGCCGATGCTCGAGGTCGGGATCGGGATGGCGTACGTGCCGGCGGCCGCTTCCAAAGCGGGCACCGAGCTCGTGATCGACGTGCGCGGCAAGGAACGCCGCGGCGTGGTCGCGAAGAAGCCCCTCTACAAGAAGGAGCAGTGATGGCCGCGAGCGAGTCGTATCCCGACGAGTTGCTGTACCACTCCGAGCACGACTGGGCGCGCATCGACGGGGACGAGGCGACCCTCGGCGTCACGTGGTTCGCGCAAGACGCGCTCGGCGAGCTCGTCCACTACGAGGCGCCCGACATCGGCTCGACCGTGGCGAAGGATGCGTCGTACGGCGAGGTCGAGTCGGTGAAGGCCGTCTCGGATCTGATCTCGCCGCTCTCGGGCGAGGTGCTCGAGGTCAACCAGAAGGTCGTCGACGCGCCGGAGACCGTGAACGAGGACCCCTACGGCGACGGCTGGCTGATCCGCATCCGGATGTCGGGTGCAGGTGAACGGGACCAGCTGCTCTCCGCCGCCGAATACCGAAAGGTCCTGGAAGACGCGTGAGCTATCTGAGTGTCACCGACGCCGACCGCGAGGCGATGCTCGCGGCGATCGGCGTCTCGACCGTCGACGAGCTTTTCCGGGACATCCCGGCCGGCATGCGCTACCGGCAGGAGCTTGCCGTGAAGCCGGCGCTGCCGGAAGCCGAGCTGCAGCGGCACTTCGAGGAGCTTGCGGCGAAGAACGTCGTCGACGAGGTCTGCTTCCTCGGCGCGGGCATCTACGACCACTACGTCCCGGCGGTCGTCGACGCGGTGCTCCAGCGCGGCGAGCTCCTGACCGCGTACACGCCGTACCAGCCTGAGATGAGCCAGGGCGTGCTGCAGGCGATCTTCGAGTACCAGACCGCGATCTGCGAGCTCACCGGCATGGACGTCTCCAACGCCTCCGGCTACGACGGCACGACGGTCGCCGCCGACGCGTGCTTCGTCGCGAAGCACGCGACCGGCCGCGCGAAGGTCGTCGTCACCGAGGCGACGAACCCGCAGGTGCGCCAGGTCGTGAAGACGTACGCGCCGGGCTTCGGGCTGGACGTCGTGGAGGTGCCCCACGAGGGCGGTGCGACCGACCCGGACCGGATCAAGAAAGCAGCAGCGGACGCGGCGTTGGTCATCTTCCAGCAGCCGAACTTCTTCGGCGTGCTGGAAGCGGCTCCCGACCTCGCAGCGGCCGCGAACGACGCCGGAGCGATGCCGGTCGCACACGTCGACCTCGTGTCCCTCGGCGTGCTCGAGGCGCCGGGCGCGTACGGCTGTGCGATGGCGATCGGCGAGGGCCAGTCGGCGGGCAATGCGATGAGCTACGGCGGGCCGCACTACGGCTTCCTGGCCGCACGCTCCGACTACGTACGCAGGCTTCCCGGCCGGATCGTCGGCGAGACGGTGGACGCCGCGGGCGAGCGCGGCTATGTGCTGACCCTGCAGACGCGCGAGCAGCACATCCGGCGCGAGAAGGCGACCTCGAACATCACCACCAACCAGACGTTGCTCGCCCTGGCCGGGCTCGTGCACCTGAGCCTGCTCGGCCCGCAGGGGCTTCGCGAGCTGGGGGAGACGTGCCTGGCGCTCGCCCAGCATGCGAAGGCTGAGCTGCAGAAGGCGGGGCTCGAGCTTGCGTTTCCAGACAAGGCAACGTTCAAGGAGTTTGCAGTCCGCACCGGACGGAACGCCCGCGAGGCGTTGGCCGAGGCGCGGAAGAAGGGCGTCTACGCCGGCTATCCGCTCGGCCGCGACTACGCAGGTCTCGACGACGCACTCCTCGTCGCGGTCACCGAGAAACGGACGGTCGAGGAGATCGCGCAGCTCGTCGAGGCGCTCTCGTGAAGCTGATCTACGAAAAGTCGCAGTCCGGGCGCCGCGGCATCGGCGTGCCCCAGCCCGACGGGCTCGACGTGCCGGAGGTGCCCGCAGAGCTGCGGCGGAAGGAGCCGCCGCGCCTGCCCGAGCTCGCCGAGCCGGAGGTACTGCGTCATTTCACCGAGCTCTCGACCCGCAACTTCGGGATCGACACCGGCTTCTATCCGCTCGGCAGCTGCACGATGAAATACAACCCGCGCATCAACGAGCGCCTCGTCGGGCTGCCGGGGTTCGCGCAGCTGCATCCGCTCGTCGAGGACGACGCGGCACAGGGGGCGCTCGAGCTCGAGTGGGAGCTCGAGCAGATCCTGCTCCAGGTGACGGGGCTCGACGCGGTCTCGCTCCAGCCGGCCGCAGGGAGCCAGGGCGAGCTGACCGGGTTGATGCTGTTCCACGCGTACTTCGCCGACCGCGGCGAGGACGAGCAGCGCACGAACATCGTCATCCCCGACACGGCGCACGGGACGAATCCCGCGAGCGTGACGATGGCCGGCTACAAGCTGACGCCGGTTCGCACGGATCAGCGCGGCAACATCGACGTCGCCGACCTGCGCACTAAGGTGGACGAGCACACGGCGGGGCTGATGCTCACGAACCCGTCCACCCTCGGCCTCTTCGATGAGAACATCGAGGAGATCGAGCGGATCTTCCACGGCGTCGGCGCGCTCATGTACTACGACGGTGCGAACCTGAACGCAGTTTGCGGAATCTCACGGCCCGGCGACATGGGCTTCGACGTCGTGCACATCAACCTGCACAAGACGTTCTCGCAGCCGCACGGCGGCGGCGGGCCGGGCGGCGGCCCGATCGCGGTCCGCGAAATGCTCGAGCCGTTCCTGCCCGTGCCGGTCGTCGCACGCGACGGCGACACGTTCCGGCTCGACTACGACCGCCCGAAATCGATCGGCAAGGTGCGCGCGTTCTCGGGGCCGTTCGGGGTGTTCGTCCGCTCCTATGCGTTCATGCGCTCGTACGGGCCGGCGTTGAGGGAGATGAGCGAGGTCGCGGTGCTGAACGCGAACTACATGCTCGCGCGGCTGAAGGACACCTACGACGTGCCCTACGAACGGCTGTGCATGCACGAATTCGTGCTGAGCGCGCGAACGCTCAAGCGCGAGCACGGCGTGAGCGCGCTCGACGTGGCGAAGCGGCTGATGGACTACGGCTTCCATCCGCCGACGATCTACTTTCCGCTCGTCGTGCCCGAGGCGCTGATGATCGAGCCGACGGAGTCGGAGGCGAAGGAGACCCTCGACGCGTTCTGCGAGGCGCTGATCGCGATCGCGCGCGAGGCTGCGAACGAGCCGGACACGGTGCACTCCGCGCCACATTCGCGGCCGGTGAAGCGGCTCGACGAGGTGCGCGCCGCCAAGGAGGTCGTGGTCAAGTACCGGTTCGACGACCATCCGGCGGTCGAGGGAGCGGGGGACCGCCAGGTCGAGGCGCAGAAGGGCGTTTGAAGCTTCGAGCTCCTCCCGGCGGGCCTCGTGGTCGAGATGACGGACGGCACGTCGCGTGCCAATGCGGAGTTCCGGCGCAACGTCGGCTTCTACTACGACCTCGTCAAGGCGCGCTGACCATGGACTAATCGCGTTGAGGAACGCGTTCGAAGTCTTAACGCGACAGCGCACCGCTCATAAGCCGCAGACGAGGAGGACCGCCGATGGCCACGCTGACCGAGAAACAGGCCAAGCTCTTCACCGACCGCAACTGGGGCGTGATCGCGACGATCCGCGAAGACGGATCGCCGCAGGCCACCCCCGTCTGGATCGACTACGACGGCGAGAACGTGCTCGTCAACAGCGCACACGGAAGAACGAAGGTCAAGAACGTCGAGCGCGACCCGCGAGCGACCGTCACCGTCCTACCTGCGAAAGACCAGCAGTCCGGTTATGTGATGGTCAGCGGCCCTGCCACAGTCGTAGAAGAAGGTGCCCTCGAGCACATCAACATGCTTGCCAGGAAGTATCTGGGCGAGGACAAGTATCCGTACCTCGGCCCCGGCGAGAAACGCGTGATCATCCAGATCCGTCCCGAGCGCGTCGACGGCTACGGCGCAGGAGGCTAGATGTCCCGTGTTCTGCGGTATGAAGCCGTAATGGGAACTCCTCCGACGCCCTACGACGGGGTCGCAGATGCCTACAGCCGTGTCCTCGACGCGGACGGACTCGGGCTTGACGATCCCGTTCTCGAAGAGCTTCTGGGAGAGATCGCCGGCCAAGTCGTGCTCTCCCTCGCGTGCGGGCAGGGTCAAGATGCACGGCTGCTCGCCCATCTCGGGGCACACGTGACCGGCGTCGACGTGTCGAGCGAGATGCTCCGTTACGCGAACCTCCATGAATCGGCCAATCAGTGCGGCATCACATATGTGCAGGGGAACGCGCAGAACCTGACGGGGTTCGCAGACGCGAGCTTCGACGGAGTGCTCTGCCACATGGCG
>JAICUZ010000345.1 GCA_025935595.1 Burkholderiales bacterium | reverse complement strand
TGCTCGGCGAAGACGCCGACGGCCGCGTCGAGGATCTCTTCGCGCCGCGCCTCCTTCGACTTGCGTTCCGTCACCACCATGCGCCGTAGGTTAGTGACGGCTTACTAGCTTGTCAAGCGCCTCCGCGACGCGATCGAGCTCGGGCTCGGTGAGGCGCGTGTGGAACGGCAGGGCGAGTGCGCGCTCGAACACCCGGCGTGCGCCGGGAAACTCGCCCTGGTCGCGATAGGCGGCGAGGAGCGGTAGCGAGTAGGTGCCGATCTGCGCCTCGATCCCTTGCGCGCGGAGCTCGGTCAGCACGCGGTCACGGTCGTCGACCTGGATCACGTACGCCTGCCAGCCGTGCACGTCGCCGTCATCCGCGCGCGGCAGCAGCACGGGCAGATGCGCGAGCCGCTCGCTATACCCGGCGGCGATCTGCGTGCGTGTTTCAAGCAGCTCGTCGAGGTGCGCGAGCTGCGGGATGCCGACGGCGCAGAGGATGTCGGACAGGCGGTAGTTGAGCCCCGGCACCGGCATGTCGGCAGGCGCGAGCGAGCGCCAGCCGTGGTTGCGGAGCAGCCGAACCTGGTCCGCGAAAGCGGCGTCGTTCGTCGTGACCGCTCCGCCCTCGCCGGTGGTGACGATCTTGCGCGGGTGGAAGCTCAGGCAGCCCGCGACTCCGAGGCTGCCGCAGGCCCGCCCGCGGTAGCGAGCACCGAGAGCGCCTGCCGCGTCCTCGAGCAGCGGCACGTCGGGCAGCTCGTGCAGCCGCAGCGGCCTGCCAAAGAGATGCACGGCGAGCAGCGCCTTCGTCCTCGGCCCGACCTCGATCTTCGCCGGGTCGATGTTCATCGTCTCCGGGTCGACGTCGACGAGCACGGGCCGCAGTCCTGCGAGCGCGACGACGTTGGCGGTCGCCGGGAACGTGTACGCCGGCACCAGCACCTCGTCGCCCGGCTCGAGCCCGAACGCGAGCACCGCGAGATGGAGCGCAGCGGTACCGGAGCTGACGGCGAGCGCATGCTCGACCTCACACGCGCGCGCGAGCCCGGCTTCGAACTCCTCGACCTTGGGGCCCATCGTGAGCATCCCGCTCTCGAGGACCTCGCGCACCTCCTCGAGCTCGGCCGCGCCCGTGTCGGGCCAGCCTAAGCGGACGCGAGTGCTTTCGTCCTGTACCACGCGATTGTCTTCTCGAGGCCTTCGTCGAGCTCGACGGCAGGCTCCCAGCCGAGCACCTCACGAGCCTTCTTCACGTTCGGGATGCGCAGCTCGACGTCCGCATAGTGCAGCGGCTGGAAGACGATCTCGCCCTCCGCGCCGCTCAGCCGCTTGATGCGCTGCGCAAGGTCGTAGATCGTGACCGCACCGCGCGGATTCCCGATGTTGAACGCCTGGCCGACGGCGGCTTCGTGCTCGAGACAGGCGAGGACGCCGCTGACCATGTCGGTCACGTACGTCCATGCACGGATCTGCGACCCGTCGCCGTGGATCGTCAACTCGCGCCCGGCGAGCGCCGCCTCGATGAAGGCGCGGATCGCACCGCCGCCGATCTGTCCAGGCCCGAAGATGTTGAAGGGGTGCACGGTCACGGCCGGCAGCCCGAGCTCGTCGTGGTAGGCGTGCGCCATGTGCTCGCCGGCGAGCTTCGACACCGCGTACGTCCAGCGCGCCTCCCCGACGGAGCCGATCGTCGAGACGTGGCCCTCCTCGACGTTGAGGGCATGCGTGCCGAACACCTCGCTCGTCGAGAAGTCGACGTACCGCTCGAGCGTCGGCAACGTCGCGAGCGCGGCCTCGAGCGCGTTGTAGGTGCCGATCACGTTGACGCGCATCACCCGGACCGGGCTCTGCAGCACGGTGTCGACACCAGCGATCGCAGCGCAGTGGACGAAGTGCGTCGCGCCGGCGGCCGCCGCGCGGAACGCGTCCGGGTCGAGGATGTCGCCCTGCAACAGCGTGAAGTTCGGATGGTCGCCGAGCTCGGTGCCCGACAGCGCGTCGCGATGGAGGTTGTCGTACGCGACCACGTCGTTGCGGTCGACGAGCTCGCGCGCCAGCGTCGTCCCGATGAAGCCGGCGCCGCCGCTGATGAAGATCCGCTTCCCCTCCAGCATCCGGAGAAGGTTAGCCTGGCGCCGTGCGGG
>JAICUZ010000347.1 GCA_025935595.1 Burkholderiales bacterium | reverse complement strand
GCCGCAAGCAGGGCGATGACGAGAGCCGTCGGCAGGACGCGGGCCACGCCCGCGCGATTCTACGCTGGGTCGCCGGCGGGGACGCGGCGCGTCTTCAGCGTCACCACGCCCCAGGCCACGAGAGCGACGGTGCCGAGAACGACGCCGACGAGGATGATCGAGTCGGCGGCCGGGGTCTTGACGAGCTTGATGCCGGAAAGCACAAGCACGAACGCGAAGACGACCCGGAGTGCCCGGTCGGGCATGCGGATCGATAGGTGCGAGCCGATCAGCACGCCGGGGATCGAGCCGACGAGCAGCCAACTCATCGCGTGCAGGTCGACGTTTCCGTGCAGCAGGTGACCGGCACCGGCGACGAAGAGGAGAAGCGCGGCGTGGAGCAGGTCCGTACCGACCATGCGGGTCGCCGAGAGCGGGAAGAGGAGCAGCAACGCAAGCCCGAAGAACGTGCCGGAGCCGACAGACGTGAGACCGACGATGAACCCGAAGACCGCGCCGATGAGGATCGCGATCGTCCGCACCCGCGCGGTGATCGCGAAGTCGTCGTCGTCCGCACGCTGCGCGATCGGTAGGAACGTCTTCGCGAGGAAACCGAGGCCGCCGAGGATCAGCGACGCGCCGACGACCTTGCTCATCGTCGACTCTGCAGAGTCGGAGAACGAGCTTGCGAGCTGTACGCCGACGAGCGAGAGCGGGCCCGAGCCGACGAGCATCCAGAGCGCGAGGTGCGTGTGCACGTTGCCGAGCTGGCGATGGCGCCACGCCCCGAACGACTTGAAGATCGCGCCGTGGAGGATGTCTGTGCCGACCGCGGTCTTCGGGTTGAAGCCGAAGATGAGGATCAGCATCGGCGTCATCAGGCTTCCGCCGCCCATCCCGGTCATGCCGACGAGCGTCCCGACCGCAAGCCCGGCGATCACGAATTGCCAGGTCACGACGCTTCGACCACCATCCCGGCGCCGACGGTCTCGTTCGTCGCCTCGTCGACGAGGACGAACGCGCCCGTCGCACGGTTGCGCGCGTACGGGTCGACGGCGAGCGGCTCGGCGAGCCGGAAGCGCACGACGCCGAGATCGTTCAGCTCCATCTTCCCGGGCGCCGGCCGGTCCTCGAGCGTGGCGATGTCGACGACCGAGACGATCTCGGCGATCCGGGCTGCGACGGTGCGGGTCGTGTGCTTCACGAGCACGCGCGCACGATCCTCGATCGGGCGCTCGGACATCCAGCAGACGCGCGCGACCACCTCGCGGGCGACGACCGGGGGATCGTCGGGATCGGCGAGCAGGTCACCGCGCGAGACGTCGATGTCGTCGGCGAGCAGGATCGTCGCGGACTGGCCCGGAATCGCCTCGTCGACCGGTCCGTCCGCAGTGTCGACTGCAGCGACGGTGCTGCGATGGCCCGAAGGGAGCACGACGACCGAATCGCCCGCCCGCCAGGTGCCGCCCGCGACCTGCCCGGCGTACCCGCGATAGTCGTGGTGCTCGTCGGCCATCGGACGAATCACCCACTGCACCGGGAAGCGCCGGTCGGCGACGTTCAGGTCGCCCGCGAGCTCGATCGACTCGAGATGGTCGAGGAGGGTCGTCCCGGAGTACCACGGCATGGCGTCGGTCTTCTCGACGACGTTGTCGCCCTTCAGGGCAGAGATCGGGATCATCGCCGGATCGTGGACGTGCAGCTGCGACGCGAGCTCGGACAGGTCGCGCACGATCGCGTCGAAGCGCTCTTCCGAGTAACCGACGAGGTCCATCTTGTTGATCGCGTACACGACGTGCGGCAGCTCGAGCATCGAGACGATGTACGAATGGCGGCGTGTCTGCTCGATCACGCCCTGGCGCGCGTCGACGAGGATCACCGCGACGTCGGCGGTCGACGCGCCGGTGACCATGTTGCGCGTGTACTGCACGTGACCGGGTGCGTCGGCCAACTGGAAGCGGCGCCGCGGCGTCACGAACGAGCGGTAGGCGACGTCGATCGTGATCCCCTGTTCGCGCTCGGCACGGAGACCGTCGGTGAGCAGCGCCAGGTCGACGTAGTCATGACCGCGCCGGCGGGAGGCGTCCTCGATGTGCTCGAGCTGGTCGACGAGGATC
>JAICUZ010000123.1 GCA_025935595.1 Burkholderiales bacterium | reverse complement strand
TCCTCAGGGACGTTGCGGAGCCCCGCGACGATGTTCGGGAAGAGGATGACCAGCGTGTACGCGACGAGCGCGATCTCCACACTCGTCCACGTGATGCCGGTGAACGGAACGAGGAGCTGAAAGAGCGCGATGCTGGGAATCGTGTAGAGAAGCGCCGAGGCGGTGCCGAGCGGCTGCTCGAGGCTGCGAAAGCGGTGAGCCAGGAGAGCGAGCGGAAACGCGATCGCGAACCCGATCACGACCGCGATCACCGTGAGCTCGACGTGCTGCCACAGGGCCGGGCCGAGCGTGTCGCCCCAGTGCTCGCGCACCCAGCTCCAGCAGAACGTGTGGTCGCCGGTGACGCACGAGTCGCCGTGGCCGAAGTCCGGGATGACGGGGCCGCCACCGCCGCCCATCACAGGACCTCGCGCGCGTCTTCGAGGTGGAAGACGCCGACGATGCGGTCGCCGTCCTTCACCGCGAGCTCGTCGGTCTTCAACTCGAGGAGGAGCGACACGGCGTTCCGGACGGTCGTGTCGGGTACCACCCAGGTATCGGGCACCGCGAACGCGCTCCCCGGAACCCGAAGTGGGAGCTCCCCGACGGTCTTGAGGGCGAGCCGCCGCAGCGCCCGGTCGCCGCCGATGAACTGTGCGACGAAGTCGTCGGCCGGGTGCGCGAGGATCGCGTCCGGCGTGTCGTACTGCGCAAGCACGCCGCCCTCGCGGAGGATCGCGATCCGGTCGCCCATCTGGATTGCTTCGTCGACGTCGTGCGTGACGAAGATGATGGTCTTCCCGACGTTCCGGTGCAGTCGGCGCAGCTCCGTCTGCAGCCGGTGGCGCGTGATCGGGTCGAGCGCGCCGAACGGCTCGTCCATCAGCAGCAGTGGGGGATCCGCCGCGAGGGCACGCGCGAGCCCCACGCGCTGCCGCTGCCCGCCCGAGAGCTGCGACGGATACCGCTTCGCATCGGTTGCGTCGAGACCGACCAGCTCGAGCAGCTCGATCGACCGCTCGCGCTGTCGCTGCTTGTTCCAGCCGAGGAGGCGCGGCACGGTCGCGATGTTCTCGCCGACCGTCATGTGCGGGAACAGGCCGATCTGCTGGATCACGTAGCCGATGCCGCGGCGCAGCTCGGTCAGCGGTAGCTGCTCGATGTTCCGGCCGTCGATCCTGATCTCGCCCGAATCGAACGGGATCAGCCGATTGACCATCTTCAGCGCCGTCGTCTTGCCGCCGCCGGACGGGCCGACGAGGACGCAGAACGAGCCGGCCGGGATCTCGAGCGACAGGTCGTCGACCGCGGCGCTGTCGCGGCCGGCGTAACGCTTCGTGACGTGGTCGAAGACGATCTCAGCCGCTGCCGACATTCCGTATCCCCGCGAAGCCGATGAGCCCGCCCGCACCGATCAGCCCGACCGTGATCCACATCGCGAGCCGGAACCCTGACAGGTCGAGCGTGTTGTCGCCGCCCGCGACAGAGGCGCCGACGACCGCGATCCCGAGCAGTCCGGCGACACGCGCCACCGCGTTGTTGACGCCGCTCGCGATCCCCGCGTCGCTCTCGTGCGCGTCCGCGAGCACCGTGGCCGTCAGCGGTGCGACGATCAGCGACAGCCCGAGCGAGAAGACGACGAGCGGCGGTAGAAGCTCCGTCCAGTAGTCGAACCCCGGCGTGAGGCGGACGAGGAAAGCGAGCGCTACAGCCGCGACGAGCGGCCCGCCGCCCATGAAGAGGCGCGGTCCGAGCCGCATCGACAACCGGCCGACGCGGGGCGACAGGAAGAACATGACGACGGTGATCGGGAGCAGCGCCAAGCCGGACTTCAGAGCCGAGTACCCCGCGAGTTGTTGCACGAAGAGCACGAGGAAGAAGGTGAGGGTCGAGAGCCCGGCGTAGACGGCGAGCGTCTCGACGTTCGCGAACGTGAAGTTCCGGCGCGAGAAGAGGCCGAGCGGAAGCATCGGGTTCGTCGTGTGGTGCTCCCACCAGACGAACGCCGCGAAGAAGACGACCCCGGCGACGAGCGGCACGAAGATCGTCGGTGAGCTCCAACCACGGCGTGGCTCTTCGATCAGCGCGAAGACCGGCCCGCCGAGCCCGAGCACGCAGAGTACGCCGCCGACGATGTCGACGCGCGGCCTGGCCTCCGGGCGCGGCCGTCTCGGAACGGCGTACGCGACGAGCGCGGCCGTGGCGATCGCCAACGGGACGTTGATGATGAACACCCACCGCCACGACGCGTGGGTCACGAGCCAGCCGCCGACGAGCGGGCCGATCACGAACGCGACGCCCGTCCAGGAGGTCCACTGGCCGATCGCGGCGCCGCGAGCCTCCCCCGAGAACGTGGTGGCGATCACTGCGAGGCCGGCGGGTGTGAGAATCGCGCCGGCGATGCCCTGGAAGCCGCGCGCGACGATCAGTGTGTTGCCGTCCGGAGCGGCCGCGCAGCCGATGGAGGTGATTCCGAACGCGACGATCCCGATCAGGAACAGGCGTCGCGCACCGAACAGGTCGCCCAGCGAGCCGCCGACGAGGAGCAGCGAGCCGAGGGTCAGGAGATAGGCGTCGACGACCCACTGCTGTAACGCGAGGCCGCCGCCGAGGTCTCTCTGCATGGCCGGCAGTGCCACGTTGACGACCGTCGAGTCGACGAAGACGATGACGGATCCGAGAATGCAGGCGACGAGCACCAGCCGGTTGCGGGGCGCGCTGGGCAGGTGTTCGATACTCGCAGAGAAAGGGAGGTTGACGGAGTTGGCGGACTATCAGATTGTTTCGCTCGCCGAGGTCGACGACTGGCTTGGCGACTACCCGGGCGAGATGCGCGGGATCACGTATGCGATCGGTGCGGAGCAGGTCGCGCTGACATATCGGCGCATGCCGCAGCACACGGGGAGCAAGGGGTCGTACGGGCACCGGCACAAGACCCAGGAGGAGCTCATCTTCGTGATCAGCGGCAAGCTCCAGTGCAAGTTCGGCGACGAGATCGTCGAGCTCGGGCGTCATCAGGCCGTGCGGATCCCACCGGAGACGGTGCGAGGTGTGTGGAACGACGAGCCTGAGGACGCCGAGATCGTCATCGTCTCGAAGCGGATCGACGATCCGAGCGGCGACGCCGAGACGATCGACGGCTTCTGGTCGGAGTGACCGTCCGGGCGACGGCTAGTTCGAGCGGGCCGAGCGGCGCCGCCGGGGGATCCGGCGGCCGCGCAGCTGCTCGATGTGAGCGTCGGTGACGAGCTTGGTGTACACGGGGTCCGAGAGACGCATGCCCTCTCCTCTCTCTGCGTCGAATATCTCTATATCGAGAGACTAGCAGGTGTTACTCTTGACGTCAAGAGATTCGATGTCAAACTGTGCCCGTGCCTGAAGACCACGTCGACCACCTGCTCGCACGGCTCGACGGCTCGGGTGTTCGCCTCGACCTGGATGTGGAGGGCATCGTCGACCGGGTCGGCAGCATCAACAAGCGCGTCCGGCACGCGCTCAAGGAGACGCTCGTCGACTACGGGTTGACACCCGAGGACTGGGGCGTCCTGACGTCGCTCTCGCTCCGGAAGGAAGGCAAGCTGAGCTCCCCGGGCGCGCTTGCGCGCGACCTCGAGTTGTCGTCCGGCGCGGTGACGAGCCGGCTCGACCGCCTCGAGTCGCTCGGTTTCCTCCACCGGCTCCCGGATCCCGGCGACCGGCGCGGCGTCCTCGTCGAGCTGACGCCCGAGGGGCGGGCTGCGTGGGAATCGGCGATCGAGGTGCAGGGGCGCAAGGAGGCCTTTTTCGCGTCCGCACTCTCGAAGGACGAGCAGGTCGAGCTGAACGTCTTGCTGCGCAAGCTGCTGCTCGCGCTCGAAGCACGCGGCCGTTAATAACTCTTGGTTCTGAGTCCCGCGTCGCCCGTGCGCGCGCCGAGCGCGTGGAACGGCTCGGGCTCGCGCCGTTCCTCGACGCAGTCGGCGATGTACTCCGCGAGCGCCGGCCCGTGCTTGAAGCCGTGGCCCGAGCCGCCGCCGAAGAGCCACCACGACGGCCGGTCGGGATGGCGCCCGAAGACGAAGTGGCTGTCGGAGGAGAGGTCGTACTGGCACACGCGGGCGCCGACCACCGGCGCGCCGGCGAGTGACGGGAAGCGCCGCGCGGTGAACTCGCGCGCCGCTGCTTCGCGTTCCGCGAGTGGGAGGCGGTCCAGCGTGTCGGGGTCGACCTCGTCACTCGGCAGGTCGGGCGCGACCTTCACGCCGAGGCCACCGATGTCGCCGTGGCCGTAGAAGCCGCCGTCGTACTCCACCCAGCCCGGCGTGTCGCGCCAGGAGGCGTCGCCTCCGAGGAAGAAGACGTCGCGTCGCTCGATGCGGATCTCGACCTCGCCGGGGAAGAACGCCGGCAGCCACGCGCCGCACGCCCAGACGACCACGTCGGCCTCGGGCTCGTCCTCCGGTCGGACTCGGGCGGCGATCGTCCGCGCGCCGAGCCGCTCGGCTTCCGCGGCCAGCAGCTGAGTCGCGCGGCGTGCGTGGAGCACGCCCGCATCCGGCTCCCAGAGCACGGCGTGCAGGCCGTCGAGCCCGAGCGACGGGAAGAGCTCCGCGGCCTCGCCGGGTGTGCGCCATTCGTGCGCGATGCCGGCGGCCGCGAGCACCGGGACGCTGCGCGCCTCGAAGCCGTCGTCTCGGTGTGCGAACCAGGCGAGGCCGGTGGGCTCCCAGAGGCGCGTGCTCCGCTCCTCCTGTAGCTGGAGCCACTGGGCCCGTGCGCGCAGGGCGAGGTCGGTGTACCACTCGCCGTCGCCGTGCGCTGCCCGCAGAAGGCGCGTGTCGCCGCCCGACGCGGAGCGCACGCTGCCCGCCGCGTACTGCTCGGCCAGCGTCACAGCGAAGCCGCGACGCGCGAGCTCGCGTGCGACGGCCGAGCCGGTCACACCGGCGCCGACGACAAGCGCGGTGTGGCTCACGTCTCGTCGTCCAGGCCGGCGCGGAGCTCGGTGACGAGCGCTGCGAGCGCGGCCGCGCCCTGCTCTGCGGCCTCGACCGCGGCGGAGCCGACGACGACACCGTCGGTGAGCTCCGCCGCTGCGCGTGCGTGCTCGCCGCGGGAGATGCCGAACCCCGCGTAGAGCGGCAGGTCGGTGACGGCGCGCGCTCGCGACGCGAGGGGCGCGAGCGTCGGCGCGAGCTCAGCGCGGGCGCCCGTCGTCCCCGTGACCGTGACGAGGTACAGCCAACCGTCGGTCGCGTCAGCGGCGAGACGTAGCCGCTCCTCGGTCGACGTCGGTGCGACGAGTTGCACACGCCTCAACTCCGGATGGACGTCCGCCGGCAGGTCAGGGACGATGAGCGATGTGGCTCCGGCTGCGCGTGCGTCGCGCTCGAGCTCGGCCCAGCCGTAGGCGTCGAAGATCGACGCATACGTCATCGGCATCAGGGGGACATCGACACGTGCGCGCGTCTCGGCGAGCACCTCGAGACATCGCGCGGTGCGCATCCCGGCGGCGAGCGCCCGCTCACCGGCACGGCGGATCAACGGACCGTCTGCGAGTGGGTCCGAGAACGGAAAGCCGAGCTCGATCATGTCTGCGCCCGCCTCGACGGCGGCTTCCGCGAGCGCCGGCGTGTCCGGCATCGCCATCAGGTAGACGACGAGCGTCTTCACTCGTGCTCTCGGCGGAGAACCTCGGCGAGGTCCTTGTCACCCCGGCCGGAGAGGCACACGAGCACCAGCTCGTCGCCGCAGTCGAGAGCGCGCGCGAGCGCGTGCGACGACTCGAGCGCGGGGACGATGCCCTCCGTCTCGCACAGCCGATGGAACGCCGCGACGGCTTCGTCGTCCGTGCAGGCGACGTACTCGGCGCGTCCGGTGTCGCGCAGCCAGGCGTGCTCGGGACCGACGCCCGGGTAGTCGAGCCCGGCGGAGATCGAGTGCGCGTCCATGATCTGCCCGTCGGCGTCGGCGAGCAGCGACGAGCGCGCGCCGTGCAGGACACCGCCGCGGCCCGAGCCGAGGGACGCTGCGCCCGCCGCTTCGACGCCGATCAGGCGTACTCCGTCGTCGCCGATGAAGTCGTAGAACATGCCGATCGCGTTCGACCCGCCGCCGACACACGCGACGACCGCCTCCGGCAGCCGGCCCTCCGCGGCGAGGAACTGCTCGCGTGCCTCACGCCCGATCACGCGCTGCAGCTCGCGCACGAGCTCCGGGTACGGCGCGGGGCCGACGCACGAGCCGATCACGTAGTGCGTCGTCTCGACGTTCGCGATCCAGTCGCGGATCGCCTCGCTCGTCGCCTCCTTCAGCGTGCGCGTGCCGAAGTCGACCGGGCGCACCTCGGCGCCGAGCAGTCCCATCCGCTCGACGTTCGGCGCCTGGCGGCGGATGTCTTCGCTGCCCATGTACACGATGCACTCGAGACCGAAGCGTGCGCAGACCGTTGCCGTCGCGACGCCGTGCTGCCCGGCGCCGGTCTCGGCGATGATCCGCCGTTTGCCGAGCCGTTGCGCGATCAGCACCTGGCCGAGCGCGTTGTTGAGCTTGTGTGCGCCGGTGTGCATCAGGTCCTCGCGCTTCAGGTAGACGCGCTGGCCGGGCGCGAATCGCGGCGCGAGCGTGATCGGGGTGGGCCGGCCGGCGTACGAGTTCCGCAGCTCCTCCAGCTCGGCCTGGAACGACGCGTCGTCGCGCAGAGACGTCCACGCCTGCTCGAGCTCGTCGAGCGCGGGGATCAGCGTCTCCGGCACGTAGCGGCCGCCGTAGTCGCCGAAGGTGCGCGTTGCACTCATCCGCGCGCCGCCTCGACCCAGCGGCGAACCGCGTCGTGGTCCTTGACGCCCGGCGCCGACTCGGTGGAGCGCGCCGAGTCGACCGCCCATGGCTGCACTGCCGCGATCGCCTCGCGCACGTTCTCCGGCCCGAGGCCGCCGGCAAGCATCACGCGTCCCTCGGTCGCGCGGGCGCGCTCGATGTGCGAGGGGTCTTGCTGCTCCCACGGCAGGTCGACGACCGAGCCGACGCGCTCGCCGCGGCGCAGCAAGGCCGCGTCGCGTGCGCGATGGCCGTTCTCGCGCGCGTAGAACTGCACGAGGTCGGCATCGGTCTCGTGCTCCTCGCCGACGAACACCGCGACGCGAAGAACCGTCTCCGGTGCGTCGAGCAGCGTGTCGGTGCGACGCGGGCTCTCCGCCGCCAGGATGAACCCGACGAGATCTGCGCCCGCCTCCACAGCGACGTCGACGTCCTCCTGACGCGTCAGCCCGCACACCTTGACGAGCGGACGCTGCACGAGCTCGCGCAGCTTCGCGCCCGGATCCGCGGCGCGCATCAAGGTCGAGCCGACGAGCACCGCCTTCGCGCCTGCGAGCTCCGCGGCTGCTGCCTGTGCGCGAGTCTCGATTCCGCTCTCGGCGATCACGACGCGGTCGCGCGGCGCGCGCGCGACGAGCTCGAGCTGCGCGGCGCGATCGACGTGGAACGTTCCGAGGTCACGCGCGTTGA
>JAICUZ010000113.1 GCA_025935595.1 Burkholderiales bacterium | reverse complement strand
CCCCGGCCCCATGTCCACGAGCCAGTCGGCGGTGCGCATCATCTGCTCGTCGTGCTCGACGACGAGCACGGTGTTGCCGAGGTCGCGCAGCCGCTCGAGCGTCCCGATCAGCTTCCCGTTGTCGCGCTGATGAAGCCCGATCGAGGGCTCGTCGAGGATGTAGAGGACACCGACGAGCTGCGAGCCGATCTGCGTCGCGAGCCGCAGCCGCTGCGCCTCGCCGCCCGAGAGCGTCGCGCTCGCTCGATCGAGGTTCAGATAGCCGACGCCGACGTCGTCGAGGAACGTGAGCCGCTCGCGGATCTCCTTCACGATCCGGTGGCCGATCAGCTCCTCGGTCTTGGTCAGGTCGAGGCTGTCGAGGAACCGCAGCGCTGCGGTGATCGACTGCTTGGTGAACGCGTGGATGTTGCGGTCGCCGACGGTGACGGCGAGCACCTCGGGCTTCAGCCGCGCGCCCTTGCACACCGGGCAGGGGCGGAACGACATGTACTCCTCGATGCGGTCGCGCTGAGTCGACGAGTCCGTCTCGCGGTAGCGGCGCTCGAGCGACGAGACGATCCCTTCGAACGCGATCATGTACGAGCGCCGGCGCCCCATCTTGTTCCGGTACTGGACGTACACCTTGTCGCCGTCGGTTCCGTAGAGGAACCAGTCCTGCTGCGCCTGCGTCAACGCGCGCCACGGGACGTCGGTCGGGACCTCGTACCGGTCGGCGATCGCCTGGATCACCGACTCGTAGAACCCACTGCCGCCGACCGCCCACGGAACGAGTGCGCCGTCGTCGATCGACAGATCGGGGTCGGGCACGAGCAGGTCGGGATCGATCTCCTGCTGCGCACCGAGGCCGGTGCAGCGCGGGCACGCTCCGTGCGGTGAGTTGAACGAGAAGATGCGCGGCTGCAGCTCCGGCAGGACGCTGCCGTGCTCCGGGCACGCGAAGTTCTGGGAGTACGTCTTGACCTCGCCGCTGCGAGGGCCGTCTTGGCGGCCCTCGCCATCAGGCACAGTGACCAGGTCGACGACGACAAGTCCTTCAGCCAATGCAGCGGCCGTCTCGACCGAGCCGGTCAGCCGCGTGCGCAGGTCTTCCTTCATGACGAGACGGTCGACGACGACCTCGATCGTGTGCTTGAACTTCTTGTCGAGCGCCGGCGGCTCCTCGAGCGTGTGCTGCTCGCCGTCGACCTTGACGCGTGAGAAGCCTTCGCTGCGAAGCGACTCGAACAGCTCCCGGTACTCGCCCTTCCGGTCGCGCACGACCGGCGCGTTGACCGTGAACCGCGTCCCGTCGGGCAGCGAGAGGATCTCCTCGACGATCGCGTCGATCGACTGCCCCGTGATCGGCCGGCCGTCGATCGGGCAATGCGGCCGCCCGACCCGTGCGTAGAGCAGGCGGAGGTAGTCGTAGATCTCGGTCACCGTGCCGACCGTCGAACGCGGGTTCCGTGACGTCGTCTTCTGATCGATCGAGATCGCCGGGCTGAGGCCGTCGATCGAGTCGACGTCGGGCTTCTCCATCATCTGCAGGAACTGCCGCGCGTAGGCGGAGAGCGACTCGACGTACCGGCGCTGCCCCTCGGCGTAGATCGTGTCGAAGGCAAGGCTCGACTTGCCGGAGCCCGAGAGCCCGGTGATGCAAATGAGGGCGTTCCTCGGGAGCCGCACCGTGATGTCCTTCAGGTTGTGCTCCCGGGCGCCGTGGACGACGAGCTCGTCGGCTGCCATGGGACGGCCATTGTACTACGCGAACAGGCGTTCGCCCAGGGCTTGAAAACGGCTCGGAATGGGAAAGACCGGCCGCCATGCTTGACACCGCGAAACGCGCGGCGATCGTGACGCTCGTCGTCGTCGGGATCGTCGTCGCAACCCTGGCGCTCTGGAAGCTCCGCCTCGTCGTCGGGCTGCTGTTCTCGGCGATGATCATCGCCGCCGCGATCCGCCCGTCGATCGACTGGCTCGCACGGCACCGCGTGCCGGCCCCGCTCGGCCTGGCACTCCACTACCTCGCATTGGTCGGCGCGATCGCGGTCGCTCTTTCCTTCGCGGCACCGGCTGCCCTGCACCAGGTCGACCACGCGCTCAGTCCGAGCGGCAAGGCCGAGGTCGCGCGCGCCGCCGAGCATTCGAAAGGCGTCAAGCATCAGGTTCTCACCGCTCTGCGGAAGCAGCTGAACGACCTCCCGAAACGGGACGGGCTCGTGAAACCGGTCGTGGGCATCGGCATCAAGGCGTTCGAGGTCGTGATCGGTGTGCTCTTCACGTTCGCTGCTGCGGCCTACTGGATCTTCGAGCGCGACAAGGCGGTCGATGTCCTCTGCTCGCTGTTACCCCGGCCACGGCGCAAGAAGGTGCGCGACACATGGGCGCTGATCGATCTCCGGCTCGGTGCGTTCGTGCGCGGTCAGGTGCTCCTCATCGTGGCGGTCGCCGTCGTCCTCTCCCTGCTGTTCTGGGCGATCGGCGAGCCGTACTGGATCCTGGTCGGTGCGTTCGCCGGGCTCGTGGAAGTGGTGCCCGTGATCGGTCCGCTCACCGCCGGCGGTCTCGCCGTCGCGGTCGGGTTCACCGCGTCCGTGCACGTCGCTGCACTCGCGGCGGCCTGCGTGCTCGCGGTTCGCCTCCTCGAGGACTACCTCGTCATGCCGCGGGTGCTCGGCGACGCCGTCGGTCTCTCACCGCTTCTCGTGCTCGTCTCGGTAACGACGGTCGGGATCCTCTTCAGCGGCTGGGCGGTGCTGTTCGCCGTGCCGATCGCCGCGGTCACGATGACGGTGTTCGACGTCGTCCTACGGGACGTCGACCCCGCGGAGGAAGACGTGCCCGCGGTGATCTTCTCGCCCAAGGAGGCCGAGGCGTAACGAATCTCGCCGCGGACTGTCCTACAGTCCGTGGCAGTGACGGTTCGCGACGCTCACCTCCGTGCCCTCGCCGGAGCGATCGCCGTTTCGGCGATCGGCGACTGGGTGGCCGTGATCGCGCTCGGCTTCCGGGCGAATGACATGTGGGACGGGGGTGTCGCACTGCTGCTCATCTGCCTCTGGTCGCCGATCGCGCTCTTCGCCGGCCATGTCGGGATCCTGGTCGACCGAGTCGAGACACGGACGCTGGCCGTCGCCGCCGGAGTGTTCCAGGCCGGAATCGCAGCCTCGCTCGCGTTCGTCTCGTCTCTGCCGGCGATCCTCGTGCTCGCGTTCGTGCTCGGCATCGGCGTCGCGGTCTCGTCGGCGGCAGAGTTCTCGCTCGTGCCTCTGCTTGCAGGCACACGGTCGATCGGCAAGGCAAACGGGCTCGTCGAGTCCGCCCGCGGCATCGGCTTCGTCGCAGGCCCCGCCCTCGCGGGAATCGTCGCCGGAAGCGCCGGCACGAAGTACGCGATGCTCGCCGACGCAGCGACGTTCCTCGTGATCGCCGGTGTGCTCGCCGCACTCCCGGTCCGCCGGCGGCCGATGGATGAGCACGGCGCGAAGCCCGCCGCACGCGACGGGATCAAGCTGCTGTTCGGAGAGCGCGTGCTCGCAATCACGCTCGGTACCGGCGCGATCGGGCTCGTCTTCATGTCGGCGTCGATTCCGGGCGACTTCGCGTACGCAACACATTCGCTCGGCATCGGGAAGCTCGCGTTCGGCTTCGTGCTGACCGCGTGGGCAGTCGGGATGATCGTCGCGTCGAACACGCTGTTCGGGCGGATACCGGCAGCGGCTGTCGCCTCAGCGACCCTGATCGCGGCCGCCGTGCAAGGGCTTGCGAAGTTCGTGGCGCCGTTCTGGCAGCTCTACGTGGTGATGCTCGTCGCGTGGGTGATCGGCGGCATGGGACATGGGATCAAGAACACGGGCTTCCGCACGCTGATCCACCAACGCGTCGACGCCGCGCAGCACGGCCGCGCGTTCGCCGCGTTCAACGGCCTGCGCAACACCGCGGAGCTTGCGGCGCTCGCGGGCGGAGCCGGGCTCGTGACGACGATCGGCGGCCGCGGCACACTCTGGGTCGCCGGCGGCATCTCGGCGGCGGCGGCGCTCGTCGGCGTCTTCGCGCTCACGATGACCCGCGCTCAGCCGGACGCCGCCGCCGCGAACGCGTCGTAGGTGTCGTCTCCGAAGAGGACGAAGCGCACGACGTCGACGTCGTGCGCGTGCTTGCGCACGGTTCCGACCGCGACGCCCGCGGCCAGGTCGGCGGGGTAGCCGTACACGCCGCACGAGATCGCCGGAAACGCGACGGTGCGAGCACCCAGTTCGCGCGCGACGTCGAGCGACCGGCGATGACACGACGCGAGCAGCTCGGGCTCGCCTGCGTCGCCGCCGCGCCACACGGGGCCGACGGTGTGGATGACGTACCGGGCGGGCAGCTCGCCGGCGGTCGTCGCCTTGGCGTCCCCGGTCGCGCAACCGCCGAGCAGCCGGCACTCGGCGAGAATCGCCGGCCCGCCGGCACGGTGGATCGCCCCGTCGACCCCGCCGCCGCCGAGCAGCGAGCTGTTGGCAGCGTTGACGATTGCGTCGACCGACTCGGTCGTGAGATCGCCGCGGACGATCTGAAGATCCGACATACGTCGGATTGTGTCGGACGAGGCCCGCAGCGACGGGCTGACGAGCCAGGAGATCGCCGACCGGCTCGCCAGCTCGACCGGGTGACGCGCGCGTTCGAGCCGTAGGAGCTACGCCTTGCGCCAGCGGCCGAAGATCAGGCCGCCGAGGGTGAAGCCGAGCCCGAAGGTGCCGACGGCGAAGCCGCCGATCGCGACACCCTTGCGCCAGGTGGAAAGCCGCTGCCAGCGACCGAGCGCCTCCTGCTCCTCATCGGTGAGGGGCTCGCCGCGGCGCTGCTTCCGCAGGGCGCCGCCGGCCCTCAGGCCGAGGTAGAGGTCGTCGAAGATCTCGGTCGTCGGTTCGTCGGCCATTTCACTCACTGTATAGCCTGCTTCGCCGGTGATTACGCGCATCCTCCACGTGTCGGATCTCCACTTCGGGTCGCGTGACGACCCTGCGGTTCACGAGGCGATCAGGGGGTTCGTGGCCCGCGCGGAGCCCGAGCTGATCGTCGCGACCGGCGACCTGACGCACCGCGGCCGGGCCGCCCAGCACGACCGCGCCGCCACCTTCCTGCGCTCCTTGGGCACGCCCGTCGTGGCCGTCCCGGGGAACCACGACATCCCGTACTCCTTTCCGGCGCGCTTCACGCATCCGTGGCGCGAGTTCGACCGGGTGTGGGAGACGACCGAGCCGGTGTACACGACCGAGGCGGTTCATCTCGTCGGTGTGAACTCGGTACGGCCGTGGCGGCATCAATCGGGCGGGGTCGACGACGCGCAGCTCGCCCGCGTCTCGCGGCGGCTTGCCGACGCGCCGACGGGCGCGCTCCGGGTGGTGGCCCTCCACCATCAGATGATCGGCGCGCCGTGGCGCACGCGCAAGAAGCCGGTGGCACGGCGCAACCACGTTCTCGCCGGCCTCGTCGACGCCGGGGCCGAGCTGATCCTCGGCGGCCACATCCACCAGTGCACGGTCAGCGAGCGTCACGAGTTCGAGGTTCTCGACCCTGACGCGCGCGGCGTCGTCGTGTCGATCGCACCCGGGCTCGGCCGCCCGCGGCCGCACCGGCGCGGCGAGGCGTGCGGCTGCGTCGCCTATCGCGCCGACGCCGACTCGATCACGGTCGAGACGTCGATCTGGCGCGAGGGGAACTGGGGGCTCACGGCCGTGCGAACGTTCCCGCGCGGCCGCAAGCGCCCCTAGTCAGTGCGCGGCGCGCGGCGCCAAGCGGCTCCAGATCACGAGCAGCACGGCGGCGATGATGATCCCGATGATGAACTCGAGCACGCCGTTCGAGAAGATCAGCCCGGCGATGATGAGCGAGAGGACGCCGAGGACGAGCGTGAGGATCCACCCCATCGGGTCCTTGCCCGGATGAAGAGCCCGTCCGAGCGCACCCACGATGAGGCCGACGATGATGAGCCATACCCAATGCATGACTGCTATCTCTCCCCAGTTCTCGTCGTCAAACGCCCGAGTTTCGCCTGCAGCTCGTCGTCGTCGAGCACGCCGGCCCGATGCAGCTCGCGCAGCATCGCCTCGAGGCGCAGATTCTCGAGCTGCTTCGGATCCCGCCGCATCGCGTCCGGATCGAAGCCGAGCTGGCGAAGCTTCTCGCGCTGCTCCGCGACGCCGAGGCCGCGCTCCGGGAATGCCATCGCACCCGGCCCGAAGATCGGGCGGTGCTGCACGAACCGCCGGTAGCCGGCGACCAGCGAGATCGCGACACCGAACGACAGGAACGAGACGGCGTAGCCGTTGTCGTCGGAGACCGCCCGGCCGATGACGGCGCCGACGATCGAGCCGGTGAGGCCGATTGCGATGGTCAGCCACACAGGCATCGGATCGGGACCGGGGATCGCAAAGCGCGCGAGCCCGCCCGTGATGAACCCGCTCGCGACGATCGCGAGGACGAATCCCAGACTCACGCGGTGGCCTCCACGAGCGCGTTCAGGTCGCGCCGGATCTCCTTGATCTCGTCGCGGAGCTTCGCCGCATACTCGAACCGCAACTCCTCGGCGGCCTGGAACATCTCCTCCTCGAGCGTCACGAGCAGCTTCTCGAGCTCGTCGCGGTCGAGCCCCTCGACCTTCTTGCCGCCGCGCCGCCGCGAGCTCGGGACGTGCGGCTGCTCGAGCGCAAGGAACTCCGCGATGTCCGAGACACCCTTCGTGATCGAGATCGGCTTGACGCCGTTCTCCTCGTTGTAGGCGAGCTGCGTCGTGCGGCGGCGGTTCGTCTCCTCGAGGGCGCCGCGGATCGCCTCCGTTTCCTTGTCCGCGTACATCAGCACCTTCCCGTCGACGTGACGCGCAGCGCGGCCGATCGTCTGGATCAGCGCCGTCTTGCCCCGGAGGAAACCTTCCTTGTCGGCGTCGAGGATCGCGACGAGCGAGACCTCCGGCAGGTCGAGGCCCTCGCGCAGCAGGTTCACGCCGACGAGCACGTCGTAGTCGCCGAGCCGCAGCTCGCGAATGATCTGGATGCGCTCGAGCGTGTCGACCTCGCTGTGCAGATAGCGCGTCTTCACGCCCGCCTCCAGCAGGTAGTCGGTGAGGTCCTCGGCCATCTTCTTCGTCAGCGTCGTCACGAGGACGCGCTCGTTCTTCTCCTCGCGCTTGCGAATCTCGTTCAGGAGGTCGTCGATCTGGTGACGTGTCGGCCTGAGCTCGACCTCCGGGTCGACGAGGTAGGTCGGCCGGATCAGCTGCTCGGCGACCCGCGTCGACTGGCGCAGCTCCCACGCGCCCGGCGTCGCGGAGACGAACACCGCCTGGGGCACCTTCTCGAGGAACTCGTCGAAGCGGAGCGGCCTGTTGTCCAACGCGCTCGGCAGCCGGAACCCGAAGTCGACGAGCGTCTGCTTGCGCGACCGGTCGCCCTCGTACATGCCGCCGATCTGCGGGACGGTCTGATGCGACTCGTCGACGAAGACGACGTAGTCCGACGGGAAGTAGTCCAGCAACGTATGCGGCGCCGATCCTGCGGGACGGCCGTCGAGGATGCGCGAGTAGTTCTCGATGCCGTTGCAGAAGCCGAGCTCGCGCATCATCTCCATGTCGTACTCCGTCCGCTGCCGGATGCGGTGCGCCTCGAGCATCATCGACTTCGACTCGAAGTGCTTCACCTGCTCCTCGAGCTCATGGCGGATCTCGACGAGCGCGCGGTCGATGGTCGGCTTCGACGTCACGTACTGCGTCGCCGGGAACACGGTGATGTGATCGAGCTTCGACAGCACCTCGCCGGTGAGCGGGTCGAAATGCGTGATCTGCTCGACCTCGTCGCCGAAGAACGAGACGCGGTACGCGGTCTCGGAATGCGACGGCTGGATCTCGACCATGTCGCCCTTGACGCGGAAGCGACCGCGTCCGAGCAACGTGTCGTTGCGCGCGTACTGGATGTCGATCAGCTTCCGCAGCACGAGGTCGCGGTCCGTCTCCTCGCCGACCGCGAGGAACACGAGCTTCTTTTCGTACTCCTCGGGCGAGCCGAGGCCGTAGATGCACGACACAGACGCGACGATGCTCGTGTCGCGGCGCGTGAGGACGTTCGACGTGGCGCTGTGCCGCAGCCGGTCGATGTCGTCGTTGCGCGACGAGTCCTTCT
>JAICUZ010000118.1 GCA_025935595.1 Burkholderiales bacterium | reverse complement strand
TCACCGTCACGAGCAGATCGGCCGCGAGCGCCTCCTCCCGTGAGAGGGCGACCGAGCAACCGAGCTCCGCCGCCACGTGCGCGGCTCGGGCACCGTCGACGTCCCACACCGCGACCGAACGCCCGCGCGCGAGAAACGTCCGGGCCGCCGCGCGGCCGTTGACGCCCGCGCCGATCACGGCAGCAGTCTCCGCGTCCGAGCGCCCCAGCGTCTCGGCGGCGAGCACCGACGCCGCCCCGGTGCGGAGCGCCGTCACCGACGCGGCGTCGAGCACCGCCTGAAGCTCGCCGGTCGTTGCGTCCGAGACGAGTACGACGCCCGTCACGGTCGGGAGTCCGCGCGCCGGATTGCCGGGGAACGACGTGATCCACTTCAAGAGCGCGTGACCGCCGCCGAGCGCCGGCATCGCGCGGAAGTCGCCGGCGGGATAGTTCGTGACGTACACCTTCGGCGGCATCGACCACTCGCCGCGCGCGTGGGCGACGAATGCGTCACGAACCGCTTCGACCGCACGCTCCGGCGAGACCGCGGCCTCGACGGCTGCGCGGTCCATGACCACCGCGGAGGTCAATGTCCCCGCTCCGGCGCCGGCAAAGCCGGCACCTCGCTCTTTGGTGACTCCGTCAAGCCTACGTCACAGCGTCTTGACCGCCGCCGTGAGCTTCGCGACCGACTCCTTCGCGTCGCCGAACAGCATCATCGTGTTCGGCTCGACGAAGAGCGGGTTGTCGATGCCGGCGAAGCCGGGATTCATCGAGCGCTTCAGGACGACCACGGCTTTCGACTCGTCGACGTTCAGGATCGGCATGCCGTAGATCGGGCTGGCGCGATTCTCGCGTGCGTCCGGGTTCACGACGTCGTTCGCGCCGATGACGAGCGACACGTCGGTGCGCGGGAACTCGGCGTTCGCGTCGTCCATCTCCTTCAGCGCCGGATAGGGCACGTTCGCCTCGGCGAGCAGCACGTTCATGTGGCCGGGCATGCGGCCCGCAACCGGGTGGATCGCGAACGTGACCTCCACGCCCTTGTCCTCGAGCAGGTCCGCGAGCGCGCGCACGTCGTGCTGCGCCTGCGCCACTGCCATCCCGTAACCCGGCACGACGACCACCTTCTGCGCGTAGGCGAGCATCACGGCGACGTCGTCCACCGTCGTCGGTCGCACGGTGCCGTTCGCGCTGCTCGTCGCGCCGAGGCCTTCCTGGATCTGGCCGAAGGCGCCGAAGATGACGTTGGCGACGGAACGATTCATGGCTCGCGCCATCATCAGCGTGAGCAACGTGCCCGACGCGCCGACGAGCATGCCGGCGACGATCAAGACGTTGTTCTCGAGCTCGAAGCCGCCGGCTGCGACGGCGAGCCCGGTGAATGCGTTCAGCAGCGAGATCACGACCGGCATGTCGGCGCCGCCGATCGGCAGGACGAACAGCACGCCGAACAGCGCCGCGGCTGCGATCAGGACCCAGAGGAGCCATTCGTCCTGGACTCCCGCGATGAGTGCGATGCCGGAGGCGACCGCGGCCAGGACCACGAGCCCGTTACCGAGCTGCTGTGCGGGATAGGTGATCGGTCGCCCGCCGATCAGCTCCTGCAGCTTCGCGAATGCGATCATCGAGCCCGAGAACGAGATCGACCCGATCAGCGCGGAGAGCACGATCGCAACTGCGATGTCGACCTTCGGCGTTCCCGGCTCGGGGAGGATGCGATGCAGCTCCGCGAGCGAGATCAACGCGGCCGCGCCGCCGCCGACCCCGTTGAACAGCGCCACCATCTGCGGCATCGCGGTCATGCGCACCTTGCGCGCCGCCGCCGCACCGAAGCCGCCGCCGACGATCATCCCGATCGCGATCGCCCACCAACTCGTCGTGCCGATCTTGATCCACGTGACGACGACCGCGAGCAGCATCCCGGCGGCGCCGATCTGGTTGCCGCGGCGCGCGTGCGCCGGGCTCGACAGGAACCGCAGGGCGAGAATGAAGGTCACGATCGTGACCAGGTACAGCAGGTTCGCGAGGTTCGTGCTCACTCTTCGCGGCGCTCGGTCGGCTTCTTCTTGAACATCTCGAGCATGCGGTCGGTGACGACGAAACCGCCGACGACGTTCGCCGACGCGAGCACCACCGCCGCGAAGCCGACGATCCATGTGAACGCGCTCTTGTCGGGCTGCGCGAGCACGATCATCGCGCCGACGATCACGATCCCGTGGATCGCGTTCGTCCCCGACATCAGCGGCGTGTGCAGCAGCGCGGGAACCTTCGAGATCACCTCGAAGCCGAGGAAGATCGCGAGCACGAGAATCGTCAGCTCGAAGACGAGCAGCGTGCCGTGGCTCATGCGTTGACCTCCTTTCTCGTCACACAGGAACCAGAGACGATCTCGTCGTCCCAGTCGAGCACCAGCTCTCCATCCTTCGCGAGCAGCCCGATGATCGCCGCCATGTTGCGTGACAGCAGCTGGCTTGCGTGCGTCGGCATCGTCGACGGCACGTTCGTCGTGCCGACGATGGTCACGCCGTCTTCGACGACTTCCTCGCCCGGACGCGTGAGCTCGCAGTTGCCCCCGGTCTCGGCGGCGAGGTCGACGATCACCGAGCCGGGGCGCATCCCGCGAACGGCGGCCGCCGTCACGAGCTTCGGCGCCGGTCGTCCCGGAATCGCCGCGGTCGTGATCACGGCGTCGAAGCCGGGGATGCGTGACTGCAGCTCTGCCTGCTGTGCGGCCTGCTGCTCCGGGGTCAGCTCGCGCGCGTAGCCACCCTCCGTCTCCTCGCCCCGTACCCCGAGGTCGAGGAACGTCGCACCGAGCGACTCGACCTGCTCCTTGACGGCCGGTCGCACGTCGAACGCGCTCACGACGGCGCCGAGGCGGCGCGCCGTCGCGATCGCCTGCAAGCCGGCGACGCCGGCCCCGAGAACGAGCACCTTCGCCGGCGGGATCGTCCCCGCGGCCGTCATGAGCATCGGCAGGAACCGCGGCAGCCGGTCGGCGGCGACGAGCGCAGCCTTGTACCCGCTGACCGTCGCCTGTGACGAGAGCGCGTCCATCGGCTGGGCGCGGGTGATCCGCGGGATCGACTCGAGCGCGAGCGCGTGGACGCCGGCCGCTGCCAGTCGTGCCACTCCTTCCGTGTCCGTGAGCGGCGCGAGGAAGGCGACGAGCACCTGGCCGTCGCGCAGACGAGCTGCCTCGTCGGCGCTCGGGGTAGCCACTTTCACCACGACGTCGCAGCTCCACGGGTCGCCGACCGTCGCGCCGGCGTCGGTGTACGCCGCATCCGTGAAGCCGGCCGCGACCCCTGCTCCCTGCTCGACGACGACCTCGACGCCCTCCCCGAGACGACCGATCGTCTCCGGGACGAGCGCCACCCGACGTTCGCCGGGCGCCGCCTCCTTGGGTACTCCGACTCGCATCGCCGCGGGCGACGCTATCGCATCAGGCCGCTTGTACGGTACGTAATTCGCCGTGACCCACCTGCTTCTCGACTACGGGCTCGTCCTGTTGTTCCTGCTCGTGGGCATCGAGGCGGCAGGTGTCCCGCTCCCGGGTGAGACCGCACTCGTCACCGCGGCGGTCCTCGCGCACCACCACTGGGGGATCGAGTGGGTGATCGTCGTGGCTGCTGCTGCGGCGATCGTCGGCGACAACGTCGGATACTGGATCGGGCGTATCGGGGGCCGGAAACTCGTCGACCGCTTCGAGTTCACGCGGCGATACGCACAGCGGGTGCTGCCGCCGAGCGAACGCTTCTTCTCCCGGCACGGCGGCAAGACGATCTTTCTCGCGCGCTTCATCGCGCTCCTCCGCATCACAGCCGCGTGGCTCGCTGGGCTCAGCCGCATGCACTGGTGGCAGTTCTTCCTCTGGAACGCGGCCGGCGGGATCATCTGGGCGACGGGCGTCTCTTTGCTCGCCTACTACGCCGGCAAGGCCGCAGGCGATGCCGTGGGTCACTACGGGGTGTACGGAGCAGTGGTCGTGATCGTCGCCGGGGCGCTCGTCGTCCTCGGGCTGCACCTCTGGCACAAGCGCGTACTCGAGTCCGGTTAGAGCGTCGACCAGACCTCGAGCTTCGTGCGCGTGCGGCGGATCACGTCGTCGGTGAACTCCGTCGTCGTCGACGGCCCCGCCAGGTCGGCCGTCTTCACGCCCTGCGCCACCGCCTCGAGCGCTGCCTCGCGGATCGCGCGGCCCGCGGACGCGCCTGCGTCGGTCTGCGAGAGGAGCGCTGCCGCCCCCAGGATCATCGCGAGCGGGTTCGCGACGTTCTTTCCCTCGAGCGACGGGGCTGTTCCGTGCGCCGCTTCCGCCATCAGGGCGGTCGGCTCGAGCTCTGTTCCCTCGAACGCGACGAGCATCGACTCCGAGCCGGCGATCGAACCGAAGAGGGGGAGGACGAGGTCGGAGAGGATGTCGCCGTCGCGGTTCAGCGCAGGAATCACCATCGGATCGCCCGTCGAGGCGATCAGCAGGGCAAAGGTCGCGTCGATCAGCTGCGGCTCGTAGGCGACGTCCGGATGCCGGTCCGCAGCTGCGTCCATCTCTTCCTTGAGCATTCCCTCGTACGTCGGCGACACCGTGTATTTCGGCCCGCCGAACACCTTCGCGCCCGTGCGCTCCGCCTCGCGGAACGCGAACTCCGCCACCGCTCTGCAGACACTCCGCTCGATGCGCTCTGTGCGAAACGCCACTTCGTCGCCGCCCGAGCCTTCGCGCCACTCTTTCGCACCGTAGGCGTCGCCGACCGCCATGCGCACGACCGAGATCGGCGCATGCACCCCGCCGAACGGCACCACTCCGGGGAGGCGCCGGCCGGTGCGGACGATCACCTTGCCGCCGATCTCCTCGCGCAGGATCCGATTCGGCGAGCCGACGTCGCCACGTGTTTCGGGAGTCACGGTCGCGGCTTTGAGGCCGAGACCGTGCTCACGGATCGCGGCGGCCGCCTCATGGACGACCGCGTTCTGCGACGCTCGTCGCGAGTCGAGCGACAGGTCGAAGCGGGGGAGATCGATCTCGAGCCCCGTCACGTCCGGCGCGAGCACACGCAGCGACTCCTCCAGCAGTTCCTGGCCGGTCTGGTCGCCCTCGAGAATCGCGATCGCTTTCAGCTCCACGGCGGAGGCAAGATTAGCGACGGCGTCCCGCGGGGAATGTTCGCGGCGCATGACGGCGAGGAGCGGTTGGACACGCAAGGGGTCGAAGAGGCGGTTTCGCTACTACGACGCGCGCGGTCGAGAGATTGCCGACGCGGAGAAGCTCGAGCGCATCCGCTCGCTGGTGATCCCGCCGGCGTGGAACGACGTCTGGATCTCGCCGACTGCGCGCGCGAAGCTCCAGGCAACCGGCGTCGACGCTGCCGGCAGGAAGCAGTACCTCTACCACCCGGCGTACCGAGCGCGACAGGAGCAGGCGAAGTACGACCGGCTGATCGGGTTCGCAGAGCGGCTCCCCGACCTGCGGGCGACGATGGCCGACCATATGGAGCTGGACGGCTATCCGGCGGACAAGGTCGCCGCGATCGCCGTGCGGCTGATCAACCTCGGCTGGTTTCGTGTCGGCGGCGACCGCTATGCGAAGCGGTCGCGTACCTTCGGGATCACCACGCTGCGGAAGAGCCACGTCACCGTTCGCGGCTCGCGCATCTCGTTTCGGTACCGCGGGAAGCACTCGATCATGCTGCGGAGCGCGGTGGTCGACGCCGAGCTGGCAGCTGCGATCCGCGACCTGCGATCCGTGCCCGGCGCACGGCTGTTCCAGTACGAGCTGCCGGACGGCACTCGGTGCAACCTCGACCAGCGCAGACTGAACGGCTACGTGAAGACGCATCTCGGCGACGGCTACACGGCAAAGGACTTCCGTACCTGGGGCGGCACGCTGCTGGCCGCAATCGAGCTCGCCCAGCAAGAGCCGCCGACGAATCCCACCGAGGCAAAACGGCGAATTGCGGCCGTCATGCGGCAGGTCGGAGAAAAGCTCGGAAACACCCCAGCCGTAGCACGCTCGTCGTACGTGAGCCCGGCCGTCGTTGAGCAGTATCTCGATGGCAGAACGATCAAGGATTTCCGGCCGCGGCATTTGCGCGTCGTCGGCGCCCGCGATCTCGGACTCGACGTCGAAGAGCAGGCGACATTGAGCCTGCTGCGGTCCTGGCGAATTCGCGCGTCGCGTGCGGCAGCGTAAACTGGCGGGAATGGCACGGAAAACCATCCTCGTCTGCGACAACTGCGGCAAGGAAGTCGACGAATCGCGCGGCGCGACGCTGCGCATCACCTACGTCGACGCCCGCCGCGGCTCGAAGGTTGCCGATCTCTGCGACGACTGCGCCGGGCAGATGCCCGGCCGCGCGGCCGCTCGCCGGGGCCGGCGTCCGAAGGCCGCCGCCGCAAGCTGACCGTCCTCTCCCGCTGTTTGCGCCGTTTTCGGACGCCTGACCGTCCGGGGGCGAGCCTACGATGGGAAGGTGGGACTCTCCCTGCTCGCAGGGCCTGCCAACGCGGGCAAGGTCGCGCTCTTGCTCGACCGCTACCTGGCGCGCTCGGGCGACGACCCGACACTGATCGTGCCGAACGCGTCGGACGTCGACCGCGTCGAGCGTGACCTGCTCGCGCGCTGCGGCTGCCTCTTCAGCGGCACGATCGGGACCTTCGACGACCTCTTCCGCCGGCTCGCCGGCGGCGACGCGCAGAAGCGCCCCCTGAGCGATGCGGAGCGGTCGCTGATCGTGCGGCGCCTGCTGCAGTCGGCCTCTCTGAACGGCCTCGCGCGGTCGGCTCGGACGACCGGGTTCGCGGACACGTTGCTGCAGACGCTCGGCGAGCTCGAGCAGGGAATGCTCGACCCCGAGGATCTCGACGGCGACCTCGCGCAGCTCTACGCGCTCTACCGCGGGGAGCTCGAGCGGCTCGGGCGCTTCGACCGCGACCTGCTGCGGCGGCGCGCGGCGGAGCGGCTCGCGACCGATCTCGACGCGTGGCACGGCGAGCCGGTCTTCGCGTACGGGTTCGAAGACCTGACCGGCGCCGAGTGGGCGCTCCTCGAAGCGCTCGCCGGGCGCACCGACGTCGAGGTCTCGCTGCCGTACGAACCCGGCCGCATCGCATTCGCGTCGCTTCAGCGGACGGCCGACGACCTGGCCGCGCTCGCGAACGGGAACGTGCAGGAGTTGCCGCCGCGCTCCGGCGAGTACCAGCATCCGGCGCTCGCGCATCTCGAGCGCGCCCTCTTCACCGAGTCGCCTCCGATTCCACCGCCGCTCGACGCGGCCGTTCGGTTCCTCGAAGGTGCGGGCGCGCGCGGGTCGCTCGAGCTCGTCGGTGACGAGCTGCTCGAGCTGATCCGCTCCGATGTCCGGCCCGAGCAGATCGCGCTCGTCGCGCCGTCGGTCGATGCCTGGCGCGGTCCGCTCGAGACCGTGCTCGGTGCGCTCGATGTGCCCTACGCGGTCGAGTCGCGGGTGCGTCTCGGCGCGACGCCGATCGGCCACGCACTGCTCCAGCTCCTGCGTTACGCGTGGGGCGACGCCGGTCGCCGCGAGCTGTTTGCGTACTTGCGCAGCCCGTACTCGGGCCTGGGGAGGTCGTCC
>JAICUZ010000178.1 GCA_025935595.1 Burkholderiales bacterium | reverse complement strand
TCGGGCCGGTGCTGTCGGTGCTGACGTTCCGCACGCCGGAAGAGGCGCTGGAGAAGGCGAACAACACGCCGTACGGCCTGAGCGCCGGAGTCTGGACGGAGAAGGGCTCGCGCATCCTCTGGATGGCGCAGCGCCTTCGCGCCGGCGTCGTCTGGGCGAACACGTTCAACCGCTTCGATCCCACCAGCCCGTTCGGCGGCTACAAGGAATCCGGCTTCGGCCGCGAGGGAGGGCTCCACGGCATGGAGCCGTACCTCGACTTTTCATGACGCGGCTGCCCGTCAGGAAGACGTACAAGCTGTTCATCGGCGGCACGTTCCCGCGCAGCGAGTCGGGGCGCACCTACGAGGCGCAGGGCCAGAACGTGGCGCGCGCCTCGCGCAAGGACGTGCGCGACTCGGTCGTCGCGGCGCGCGGCGCGCAGGGGAAGTGGGCGGGCGCCACCGCGTACAACCGCGGCCAAGTCCTCTATCGGGTAGCGGAGATGATGGAGGCGCGCGTCGCCGAGTTCGCGGAGCTCTGCACAGGCAAAGACGAGGTGCACCGCTCGATCGATCGCTGGGTCTGGTACGCCGGGTTCGCGGACAAGCTCGCGCAGGTGCTCGGTTCGTCGAATCCCGTCGCCGGGCCGTACTTCAACTTCACGATCCCCGAGCCGACCGGCGTCGTCGCCGTCGTCGCGCCTGACGAGCCGCCGCTGCTCGGCCTCGTCTCGCGCATCGCGCCCGCGCTCACCGGCGGGAACGCGGTGGTCGCGGTCGCGTCGGAGGTCCAGCCGCTCGCGGCGATCGAGCTGGCGGAGGCGATCGCGACAGCGGATGTTCCCGGGGGCGTCGTCAACTTGCTGACCGGCCACCGCGCGGAGCTCGCGCCGTGGCTCGCGAGCCACATGGACGTGAACGCGATCGACCTCACCGGCGCGGACGGACTGCGCAGCGATCTCGAGGTCGCGGCGGCGGAGAACGTGAAGCGCGTCGTCGTCGGCGCGCCCGACAGCCAGTCGCTCTACGAGATCTCGGCGTTTCTCGAGCTCAAGACCGTCTGGCACCCGATCGGCACGTGACGGATAGCCTTGCGCCCATGAGTGCTTTCTCGAATACGAGCGATCTCACCCCGATCAAGATCTGGGACGGGGTCGTGGCGCGCGCCGTCGACGGGGCTGAGGCGACGCTCGCCCTGATCGACCTGGAACCGAACACGCACGTGCCCGAGCATCACCACGCCAACGAGCAGACCGGGATCTTGATCGGCGGCTCGATGAGCTTCACGATCGGCGACGAGACGAAGGAGATCGAGCCGGGGGAGATGTGGGTGATCCCGGCCGACGTGCCGCACTCCGTCGTCTCCGGGCCGGAAGGGGCCAGGCTCGCGGAGCTGTTCGCGCCGCCTCGCGCCGACTGGGCGGGGCTCGAACGACTCTCCGCGACTCCGGTTACGCTTCCCTAGGAGCAGGTGCCGAGCACGCGACGCCTCAGCCAGCGCATCTCCGAGGGAGATGGGATCTCGATCATCGTTTGCGTCGACGACGCAGGCGCCGCCCAGGCGGCCGAAGCCCAGGGTGCCGAAGCGGTCGCCGTCACCGTCGAGATCGACGGAATCAGAGGCGCGACGAACCTGCCGCTGCTCTGGCTCGGCTCGGGTTCGCCGAGCGACGCCGACGCGGTGCGCATCAGGCCGGACGACGACTCCGAGCACGATCATCTGGAGGCGGTCGTGGACGTGCGGGACGAGGAGGAGCTCGAGCTCGCGCTCGAGCGGCTCGATCCGGAGATCTTCCTGCTGAACGCGCATGACATCGACGAGGACGTCGACCCGCTCGACGCCGTGCTGGAGCTCTTGCCGGACGTACCGGCGGGCAAGCTCGCGATCGCGCAGGTCGAGGTGGCGAGCCGCGACGAGGTGCTCGCGCTCGAGCGTGCGGGCGTGGACGCGGTGCTCGTCCGGTCGCAGCGCATCGGCGAGCTGGTCGGCGACCAGCCCGTTTCCGTCTGAGCGGGCTACCATGCGCGCGATGAGAGGGCTGCTCGTGTTGTGCCTGCTCGCGGCGCTTTCCGGCGTGCTCACGGGTTGCGGCAGCGAAGCCAAGACGGCCGAAGCCGCGCCGAAGGTCGCGAAGCCGACGTGCCCCGACCCGGCCGCCTGGCAGAAGCTCGCGAACCGCGTCGGCGTCCCGGTGTACTGCCCCGGCTGGCTCCCCGACCCCCTCACCGGCAAGCTCGGTGCCGTCGACAACAACATCCACTCCGTGTCGGCAGACCGCAGCTACCTGCAGAGCTGGGTCTGGCAGGAGACGGGCGGCGGCGCCGCCGGCGGTGAGCTCCACGTCAACCTGCGCGCCTACCCCGGCCGGACCAAGATCCCGACCTGCCGCACCGGCGGCTCCGACAGCCGCAACGTGGCGTGCTTCGCAGCCCCCGTCGGACGCATCTCCGCGAACGGGATCAGCTCGCCGGTCTACACCGTGAACCAGGACGCGGACTCATGGCACTACCTGGTGCTGTGGCGGCGCTACGGCAACCTCTACACGCTCTCGGAGCACGTCGCGCCGCCGCTGACCGGCCAGAAGGTGCGCCGGTACCTGAAGCACGAGCTCGCGTCGCTCGTCCTCTTCCGTCCCAGCCCGAGCTGATGAAGCTCACGCGGCGGCAGGCGGTGGTCGGCGCGGTCGCCGGCGCCGTCGGCGCCGGCGGTATCTACGAGCTCGTCGACCAGCTGACCGGCGGTACGCCGAAGCGCGCCGCCGCCGCCGCCGTACCGTTCCGCGAGCAGCACCTGCTCGACGGCATCAGGGTCGTCCGCTCGAACGGGATCGAGGTGCTCGTCCCGCCGCTCCACCACGAGGTGGTGACGGGGCGGGTGACGGCATCGGCGAGCGACGTGCGTCAGGCACAAGGCGAGCTCGAGTCACTGCTCACGAGGCTCGACCAGGACTATGCGCCGTCGCCCGCCGGTCTCGGCGTGACTGTCGCGTGGGGCCTGCCGTACTTCCAGCGGCTCGTGCCCGCCCAGATGCAGCGCCTGTTGCCGCACGACCGGCGGGCGAACAAGCCGGTGTTGATCGATACGCGGCGCTTCCCGAGCGACCCGCCGGACACGCGCCTCGAGTCGAACGACGTCGCGTTCCTCCTGCGATCCGACACGCGCGCGCACATCCTCGATGCGGAGCAGCGACTGCGCGAGTCGAAGCTCTTCGAGTTCACGTCGATCCGGCGTGGGTTCGCGGGCGGCGGCTTCGAAGGCGCGACGTCGCTGCCGAAGAAGATGGCGCTTGCCGCGCAGATCCCGGGCGCCGACCTGATCCCCGAGACGTCGGAGCTTTTCCTCGGCTTCACGTCGACGCAGAAGGCCGGGATGGGCCCGGGGCCGATCGCGAACTTCGAGACCCTCGGCTACGTCGACTTCCGCGGCTCGGACTACTTCCGGCACGGGACGCACATGCACCTCTCGCACATCCATGAGGACGTGGAGGCGTGGTACATCAACTTCGAGTTCGACGAGCGCGTCGCGACTGCGTTCCGCCCGAACCTGCAGGTGAAGCAGGACACGCAGACGGTGCGGCAAGGCCCGAAGGACGTGTCGTCGGTCACCGCGGTACGGCGCGACTACCGGAGCTCGGGGCGCATCGGGCACAGCGCGGCGATCCAGACGACGTCGCGCCTGCTGAGCGACGTCGTCGCCGCGGACGGAACCGTGTTCCCGAAAGGGACGGCGATCCCGGTGCGCGCCGACTTCAACACGCTCGACAATCCGTTCGCCTGGTCGGAACGCATGGCCGAAGTCGGGGTGACGCCCGCGGCAGGCGTCCACTTCGTCGTGTTCAACCCGACGGGCGACGACTTCCACCGGAACCGGCTCGCGATGGACGGTGTCCTGCCCGGCGGCAAGATCCCGTTCAAGCCGCGGGCGCGCGAGCAGGGATTCAACTCCGTGCTCTCGACGACGCACCGCCAGAACTACCTCGTGCCGCCGCGCCGACACCGCGCGTTCCCGCTCGCCGAGCTGTGAAAGGTGTCTGACACCGTTGGTGTCAGACACCCGTCGCTACGCCGCCGCCGGCTGCACGATGCAGAGCGAGTTGCCGTCCGGGTCGCGGAGCCAGAACATCGGCGGGATCCCGCCGCCGTAGCGGGCCACCTCCGGGTCGACGTCGACGCCCGCGTCACGCAGGGCGGCGTGGTCGGCATCGACGTCGGTCGTGTCGAGGATGATCCCGGTCTCGGCGCTGCCGGCTTGCTTCCCGGGCGGCGGTGGGGCGAGCGCGACCGTCGTCGGCGTGCCCGCCACCGCGACCTCAACCCAGCGCGCATCAGGTCCCATCGGCAGGTCGACGACCTTCTCGAAGCCGAGCTTGCCGACGTAGAAGTCGAGCGCCCGGTCGGTGTCGGCGACGCTCACCGCCACGCGGCCGACCCGGGTGAGATTCAAGCTGGACATTTCAAGCCTCCTTCTCGCTGTCTGTAAGGAGTCAGACCGCGCCGAGCCGGCGAACTCATCGGCTCTAGAAGAAGATCACCTTGACGAGCAGCACGATCACGACCACGACGGCGACCATCATCAGGATCGACGCGAACGCGATCCCGAGTCCCCCGAGCGCGAGCTTCGTCGGGATCTGCGGCCGGCCGCCCGAGAAGGCGTTCTCGAGCTGTTGCTCGACGTAGCTCTCGATCCGCTCCTCGAACCGCGAGGCCATCTCATCGGTGCGCGTCTTGCGCGGCGCCTGCTCCTTCGACTGCGGCTTGTAACCGGTCGATCGTCCGTCGACCGCGACCTCGTAGATGTGCTCGTGCTGAATGTCCTTCAGGTGCCGCTCGCCGAGGTCGAGCACGGCGACACCGTCGGGAAGGACGTTGCCGAGCAGCGCACGGGTCGTCTCGGAGATGAGGATCTGCCCACCGGCGCCCGCCGAGGCGATCCGCGCTGCGCGGACGACGTCGATTCCCAGATAGCCCTCGTCGCCGACGTGCGGCTCCCCGGTGTGGAGCCCCATGCGGACGCGCACCTCGCGCCCGCCCGGCCACCCATGCTCGCGAAGCGCCCGCTGTGCCGCGACCGCCGCATTGACCGCGTCCCGTGCGCGGGGGAACGAGAAGAAGAACGCGTCGCCCTGCGTGTCGACCTCCGTGCCGCCGGCCTCGCCGAACGTCTCACGGACGAGGCGGCGATGATCGCGCGAGAGGCCTCCGAACGCCTCGTCACCGAGCTCCTGGAGGAGCTTCGTCGACCCCTCGATGTCCGTGAACGCGAAGGTCACGGTTCCTGAGTGGAAACTGCTCACGGGGCAACCGTACTCGACTCCCGCCGGATCCGAACGTACGCTTCGAGTGCGGTGCGCTGCTCCGTCTGCAACCAGGAGAACCCTCCCGGCGCACGGTTCTGCCTGGCGTGCGGTGTGGCGCTCCAGCCCGAGGCGCCGCCGCAGGAGGAGCGGCGGATCGTGTCGATCATCTTCGTCGACCTCGTCGGCTCCACGGCTCAGGCAGAGGCGCTCGACCCGGAAGACGTGCGGGCGCTGCTGACGCCGTACCACCAGCTGGTCCGGCGCGAGATCGAGTCGTTCGGCGGCGTGGTCGAGAAGTTCATCGGCG
>JAICUZ010000076.1 GCA_025935595.1 Burkholderiales bacterium | reverse complement strand
GCACCGTCATCTCCGCGGGCATCGTCGGGATCTGCGCGACGAGCGCGACGCGTCGAGCACGTTCGCGGTGCGGGAGCGAGCGGAGGTCGTCGCCGAGCAACTCGATCGACCCGGCGAACGGGACAAGTGACGCGATCGTGCGCAGCAGCGTCGTCTTCCCGGCGCCGTTCGGCCCGATGACGGCAACCCACTCGCCGCTCTCGACTACTGCCGACACGCCGTGCAGCACCTCCGTGCCGCCGAGCGAGACGGACAGCCCGTCGAACGCGACCGCGCTCACAGTCCTCGCCTGCTCGTCCGCAGCACGATCGCGAAGAACGGCGCGCCGAAGAACGCAGTCACGACACCGATCGGCAGCTCCGCCGGCGAGATGATCGTGCGCGCGAGGACGTCGGTGAACACGAGGAAACCGGCACCGATCAGGATCGTCAGCGGCAGCAGCAGGCGGTAGCTTCCGCCGGCGAGCAGCCGGATCGTGTGCGGGACGATGATCCCGACGAAGCCGATCAGCCCGCTGACGGCGACGGCCGCCGCCGTACCGATCGTCGCGGCGACCACGACGACGATTCGCACGCGCGCGACGCGCACACCGAGCGCCGCAGCTTCCTCGTCACCGACCGCGAGCACGTCGAGCAGGCGGCGGTGGAGCAGAATCACCGTCCAGGAGAAGACCGAGTACGGAAGCACGGTGACGACCTCGTGCCACCCGGAGGTCGCGAGACGGCCGAGCAGCCACGAGTACACCTCCTGCACGGTCTGCACGTTCTGCTGCTGCACGAACGTCTGCACCGCAGTCAGAAAGGCGGCGACGGTGACGCCGGCGAGGACGAGTGCGCCCGCACCTGCACCCGCGCCGGCACTCCGCCCGAGGACGTACGCGGCAACGACCGCCAGCGACGCACCGACGAACGCCGCGATGGGGACGAGGTCGCTGCTGAAGCCGCCGCTCGGCCCGTAGACGACGGCGAGCGTCGCACCGAGACCGGCTCCGGCGGCGGCGCCGAGCAGGTACGGATCGGCCAGCGGGTTGCGGAACACGCCCTGATACGCGGCGCCGGAGAGCGCGAGCGTCGCGCCGACGATCCCACCGAGCACGACGCGCGGCAGCCGCACCTGCCACAGGATCGCGTCGTCGGTCGGCGAGAGCGGGCTGTGCAGCCCGAAGGCGTGGGCGAACGTCCCATGGAGGACGCCGCCCACGCCGAGGTTCACCGGGCCGACGAGCGCACCGACGAGCACGGCGACCGCCGCGAACGCGGCCGCGCCGGCGAGCCAGAGCGGCGCCCGGACCACTAGCTCCGCGCGACGCGCAACGCGCTCGCGATCGCGCGGACGAAGTTCACGACGCGCGGCCCCCAGCGAGATGCGATCGAGTCGTCGATGCGCACGATCGCGTGGTTCCGCACCGCGGAGATCGTGTTCCACCCGGGACGTGACGAGACGGACTGCCGGGTCTGGGCGCAGCACTTCACGTCCGCGAGCACGATCAGCGACGGGTTCGCCCCGATCACGTACTCGGACGAGAGCTGCGGGTAGCCGCTGCCGGTCGAGTCCGCCGCGTCCGCGATGTTGCGCAGGCCGAAGAGCGCATAGATCCGGCCGATGAACGTCTTCGACGTCGCCGAGTACAGATCGGGCTCGAGCTCGTGGTAGACGGACAGGCCGGGGTCCTTGCGCGCGTGCGCGACGATCGACGCGATCTTCGTCTTCATCCCGGCGACGACGGTCTTCGCCTTCGCGGCGTGGCCGGTGACGCCGCCGAGCTCGAGGATCTCTGCGTACGTGTCCTTGAGCGTGGCGGCCGCCGGCTGCCTGAGCACCCGGATGCCGAGCTTGTGCAGCGACGCGACGAGGCCACCCGGGTCGTACGAGACGACGACGAGGTCCGGGCGGTACGAGGCGATCGCCTCGATGTTCGGGGTGAAGCCCGAGAGCTTCGTCTTCGGGGCGTCGGGGGGGTAGTCGGACTGGTCGTCGACTGCGACGACCTGCTTGCCGGCGCCGATCGCGAACAGCGACTCCGTCGAGCTGGGCGAAAGCGACACGATCCGGTGCGGGACTTTCGTCGCGGCCGACTGTCCGGCGTCGGCGCGCGCGACGAGCAGGGCCGCGAGTGCCGCGACCACCGCGACGATGGTGAGACGGTGTGACACGAATCCTCCTTCCGCGAGGGGTTCGGTTTGGGGGCGGCGGTGGGTCTTCTGACTCGAGGCTCCCCCTCCGCCGCCTTCCCAGGCCGTAGCCCAGTGGCGTCGTGGCGGAGGGCGTCTCCTCTCACAGCGGCGGGACCGTCCCGGACTTGCACCGGGTTCCCTCACCGTTCGCCCGTATCAGTGTGCGACGACTATAACTTCGAACGTGGAGCACGGAGAGATCGCAGACCGCCAGCTCGAGGCCCTGCTCGGCCGGCTCGACCGGATCGTCGAGGAGCTGGAGCGGCTGAACCGGCGCGAGGAGCGGCGGGAGGAGCTGACTGTGATCGCCCATGAGCTGCGCAACCTGAACGAGTCGCTGCAGGCGATCACGTACGCCGCGCTCGGCACGCAGGGCCCGCAGGTGCGCCGCCGCCGAACCGGCTGAACGAGCTACCCCTAGGGCAGGCGGTAGATGTCCAGGACGCCGCTCGTCGCGTGGTCGTTCGCAGTGCCTTCGGCGATCGCGACCCGGCCGTCGGCGACGATCGGGCTCTGCCAGTGGACGGTGCCCGTCGCGAGCGTGGCGACCTGCTTGCCGCTCGTCGGGACGTAGACCCGCACCGAGCCGTTCCCGGCGACGTACAGCAGGTTGCCGACGACGACCGGTGAGGTGCCGTCGTTGCGGTTCGACCACACCGGGTGCAGGCGCCCGCCGCGCAGGAGCAGCGCCTCCGTTCCCGCGTCCGTCGCGACGAACACCCACTTGCCCTTCCACACCGCCGGCTCGCTGAACATGTCGACGCCGCCCGGGACCGGCAGCGTCTGCAGCTCGCCGCCGGTGCGCGGGCCTGGCGCGGGCAGCCGGTGCAGGTCGAGCAGCCGCAGCTTGCCGTCCTTCCCACCCTGGACCGCCAGCCCGCCCGTCAGGAATGCCGGGCTCGTCGAGCCGAGATCGAGGTCGGACGTGTTCAGGTGCTCGTGATCCGCAGGCGTCCAGTGGCGTAGCAGGCGCGAGGCGTCCGAGGAGAGGACGAGCACGCTGTCCCCCCAGTCGGTCTTGCCGTCGAACGGCGCATTGCCGGTCGCGACGACCAGCGTGCCGTTGGCCGGGTCGACGGCGGCGCCGTTCCGCGACCAGATCGCCGAGTCGCTCGACGTGCACGTCCGTGGGACGATCAGCGTGTGGCGGTTCGAGCAGAGCGAGTTCCAGACGTGCGCGATCCGACCGGTCGACTCGGACATCGTCACGACGTGGCCCTGGTACGGCGGGGCGTCGCCGATGTAGCCGCCGGTCGTCGCGACGACGCGGCCGCGGGACACGTTCAGCGACGACGTGATCTTCTCGTGCGTCGGGTCGAACGTGATCCGCGTCGTCCAGAGGACGCGGCCGTCAGACAGGCGCAGCTTGCGAATGCGGCCGTCTGGTGCGGCGGCGTACACGGCCGTACGGTCGGTCGAGAGCGCCGGCGTTGCGTTCGTGATCTGCGCCGAGCCGGCGAGATGTGAGTACGCGGGCGGCGTGAACCGCCACAAGACGCTTCCCGAGCTCGCGTCGAGTGCTTCCGTTCGGCCGTACGTCGTCGTGACCAAGAACGCGTCGCGTCCGCGCACGGCCTTCGCCGCATAGATCGGCGACGAGTCGACCGTGCCGTCGAGCCGGACGCGCCGACGGCGGAGCTGCGAGACGTTTGCGGCGGTGATCGTCGAGTCGGGCGATGCATTGTGCCGCGCCGTGTCGTAGCCGTACAGCGGCCAGTCGCGGCTGCCGGGCCTGTCGGCGGACGACGCCGCGCCGGCGATCGCCGCTGCGAGCGCCACCACGACGAGAACTCGCGTCACGCCGTGAGCCGGAAGAGGTTGCCGGAGTTCACGGACATGAGGTACAGCTCGCCGTCGGATCCTTGTGCGAACGACGACAACCCTCCGACGGTGAAGGGCTCGCGGCGCACGTTCGTCGCCTTGCCGCCGACCATCTTCAGGCTCCAGACGAGCCCGGAGCAGTAGTCGCCGTAGAAGTAGCGACCGACCGCCGACGGGATCTTCGTGCCGCGGTAGACGTAGCCACCTGTGACGGAGCAGCCGTCGGCATGCGGATACTCGGCGACGGGCGGGTGATACACGCCGCGCGCGAGCAGCTTCGTGATGCCGTCGTATCCGTGCTTGCCCTCGTAGCGGTTCCATCCGAAGTTGGCGACCGTTTCCGTGCCGCGCTTCAGGTAGTCGACTTCCTCCCAGTTGTCCTGGCCGACGTCGCCGATATAGAGGTCGCCGGTCTTCTTGTCGAAGCTGAAGCGCCACGGGTTGCGCAGTCCGTACGCGACGAGCGTCCAGCGCGGGCTTGTCGCGTTGATGTTCAGGCGCATGATCTTCGCGAACGGCCGCGCGAGGCTCTGCCCGTTACCGCCGGGGTCGCCTGCGCCGCCGCCGTCACCGTTCCCCCAGTACAAGCGGCCGTCGGGGCCGAACTGCAATTGGCCGCCGTTGTGGTTCGGCGCGAAGTCCTTGACGAAGAGGCGCTGCTTCGCCGAGGACGGGATCGCGCGTGTCCCGTTCGATCGGTACTCGACGACGTGCGTGTCTCCGCTGCGGTCGGTGTAGTCGATGAAGAACCGGTGCGACTTCTGGTACGCGGGATCGAATGCCACCGAGAGCAGACCCTGTTCTCCCCCACTCAGCACCTGCGAACGGATGTCGAGGAACGGTGTCGATCGGATCGTTCCACCCGACAGTACGCGGATGACGCCCGCCTGTTCGACGACGTAGAGGCTGCCGGGCTCGCCGGGAGCGGTGGTCGCGTACACCGGAGCATTGAAGTGCGCGATGCGTACGAGATGCAGCGCGCTGCTGCGCGCGGAGGCTCCCGCGGCGAACAGGAGCAGGACGAGAATGCCGGCGAGCGCCGGCCTCACTGCGCCGCCAGGTCGTGCGAGCGCACCCACGGGCCCGGCGGCGTGAGGAGCGACTCCGCATGCAGGTACGCGAGCCCCGCCAGCGGCAGGTCTGCCCACCGCTCGAAGCAGAAGTAGCGGCGCCGCCAATCGGGGAAGAACTTGCGATTGAAGCTGTGCAGCCGCTCGAGCTGGAACAGCCGGTCGCCCTTGAGCAGCAGCCACCGGAGCGACCTCGTGGCCCGCGTCGCGTCTTCGCCGGAACGCATGAAGTCCGCGAACACTGCGAAGTTGAGCGACACCTCCGTGACCGCATGCTGCCGCGCCCACGCGACCGTCTCCGTGATCAGGAACTCCATCAGCCCGTTCGGGGTGTCGCCGCGGCGGCGCATCGACGCGAGCGAGTAACCCTCGCTCGCCGGGGACGGGACGAGCTGCAGGAACCCGCCGACTCGGCCGTCGGGCGCGACGGCGACCGCGAGCACGGTGTCCGGATAGAGGAAGAGCGCGTCCATCGCCATCGTGAACCCGCGCTCCGGCCAGTTGCCGCGCCACTCCTCCGACACCGCGCGCACCTGCGCGCGCAACGCCTCGTCGGCGTCGGCGGTCGACAGCACCTCGACGCGGTACCCGGTCTTCTCGAGCCGAGAGACCGACTGGCGCACCTTCCGGATCGCCCGGCCCTCGAGCGAGAACGTCGCCGGTCGAATGACCGCCTCGTCGCCGAGGTACATCGACTTGAAGCCGAGCGACGCATAGTCCTCGAGCGCCTCGTTCGCCGCACCCGCGACCGCGACGCGCCAGCCCTTCGCGTGTGCGACTCGGACGAACTCGCGCACGAGCTCACGGCGCTCGGCAGTGTCGCCGATCGGGTCGCCCGCGACGAGCGCCGTCCCGCCGACCACGCGGTAGGCGAGGAACGAGCGGCCGCTCGGCGAGAAGAAGTAGCTCTTGTCGCGGCGCAAGGCGAAGTACGCGAGGCTGTCGCGGCCGTGCGCCTGCACGAGCTCGGCGGCGCGTGCCCGCTCCTCGCCGACCGCGGGAGGCACGCCTTGCGGTCGCAGCCACAGCCACAGCGCGCGGAAGCCGAGGGCTCCCACGAGCAGCGCGAGAGCGACCTCGATGCGCCGCGAGTACACGTCTGTGTCGTAGAGGCCGACCAGGAGGACCGGCACCGCGACCGCGAGTGCGACCGCCACCTGCAGAAGCGGCACGAGGGTCGCGGGATCGCCCGGTGCGACGAAGTGCCGCCGCGAGCGCAGAAGCGCCACGAGCAACAGAAGGTGGATGCTCGCCTCCTCGACGTCGAGGCCCTTCGCGAGGTGCGCGATCGCCGACACGATCACCAGCGCGACCGCGAGCGCCCAGGCCCGCCGCTTGCGCCGCGCCAGCCCGCGCGAGAGAAAGATCATCGCCAACCCGAGCGCCAGCGCCACCGTCCGCGCCGCTTCCGGCACCCCGGGCGGCAGGATGCCGTCGATCAGGTCGGTCCGGTCCGCGAACTCGGGCGTGAGCGCCGAGACGATCGAGATCATGCCCGCCAGCGTGGCGGCCCACGCCAGGGCGACTGGGGTGGCCGGGCGACGCACCGGCTGGAAAGGTAGCTGTCCCGGTTACAGGAGAGCGCGGCGGAGCTCGTCCTCTTTGCCCGGCTCGAGGATCGCGAGCACCTGGTCGCCGATCTCGAGCTGGGTCTCGTCGTCCGGGATCTCCGCCTTGCCCGCACGGACGACCGAGATCAACCGCGCCCCGTCCGGGAGCTGAAGCGCGCGGACGCGCTTGCCGTGGCAGTTCGCGCCCTTGTCGACGGTCACCTCGACGATCTCGAGGTTCTCCTTGCGCAGCTCGAGCAGCTGGACGAGGCCGTGCTCCGGCACCTCGTGCTCGATCAGGCCCATGATCGCGCCGGTCGCAGAGACGGTCGGCGAGATGCCGAGCAGATCGAAGTACGCCTGGTTGCGTGGGTCGTTGATGCGTGCGATCACGTTGTCGACGCCGTAGCGCTCGCGGGCGAGCTGGCAGATGACGATGTTGTCCTCGTCGTCGCCCGTCGCCGCGACGACGAGATCCGGCGGCCGCGTGATGCCGGCGCGCTCGAGCACGAACAGCTCGGTCGCATCGCCGCGGATCACCTGGTGCTCGAACTCCGCCTCGAGCTGATCGAACCGGTACGGCTTCTGCTCGATCAGCGTCACCTCGTGCCCGGCGCGGAGCAGCGACCGGGTCAGGTTCGCCCCCACCTTGCCGCCTCCGGCGATCAGGACGTACACGCCTAGACCGTCGCTTCCTCTTCCGCGTGGCGCACCGCCGAGACGAGCGTCTCGATCGCGGACGATGTCGGGCACACGATCCGCAGGCCCTTGGTCGCGTAGAACTGCGCGCGCGCCGGGTCGAGCACACGGACGATCACCGTCGGCACCTCGAAGTGCTTCTGCGCGGCCTGCGCGATCACGAGGTTGGTGTTGTCGCCGTCGGTCGTGACGACGACTGCGTCCGCCTCCTCGACCCCGGCCTCGCGGAGCAACGTCAGGTCCATGCCGTGGCCGACGACGAAGCCGCCGGTCCAGCTCTCACCGAGCCGCCCCAGGGCGTCCTCGTTCTCGTCCAGGACGGTGACTTCCCAGCCCGAGGCCAGGAGCTGCTGCGCGACGGCCGAGCCGACCCGGCCGCATCCGACGACGATCGCTTTCACAGCGGCGCAGCGTACTCCGCCGACCTACGTCGCGGCGAGTTCCTCGTCCATGACCGTCTGGGGAAAGGCGACGATCAGCACCTCGCACGGCGCGCGGCGGAGGACGAAGTCGACCGTCGGCGAGAAGAACCGCGACTGCCGGCGCCACTTCGGTGCCGAGCCGAGGACGATCAGGTCGGCGTGGACCTCTTCCGCCTGGGCAACGATTGCGTGGCCGATCGCGCGGGCGCGAACCGTCGTCCCTTGAACCGTCACGCCGAAGTCGGAGCCGAGGAGCTTCGCCTCGGCGAGCGACGCCTCCGCCCGCTCCTCCTGCTCGAGGAGCGGCGCGTCGAGCGGCAGCTCCAGCGGAACGCGGATGACGTGCAGCGCCTGCACCTCGGCCCCATGCTCGGACGCCAGCTTGACGGCGGTGGCGAGCATCTCCTCGCCGATCACCCCGAGCTTCATCGGGACGAGGATCCGCTTGAACTGGGCGACGGGAACGACATGGCGCTCGTCGGGCGCTTCGACCCGTTCGAGCAGGCCCTCGCCTCGGGCGAGGCGCACGCTGACGAAGATCACCAGGCCGGCGAGCAGCCAGAGCGGGCCTGCGTACCGGGCTGCCGGGTGCGTCGCCATCGCGACGACCCATACCGCGAACGTCGCGAAGGCGCCGACGATCGCGGGCAGAGGGATTTCACTGCCGCGGATCGTCACCGAGAACGGCGCGCGGTACGGCCGTGACAGCTCGGGCTCGTCGATGCGCAGCTTGATCACCGCCAGCTGCGCGGCGGTGAACGCGAGGAGGACGCCGAACGAGAACAGGCTGGCGAGGAACGCCACGTCGTCGCTCTTCACGGATGCGGCGCCCACCACGATCGCCGACGAGACGACCGCGGCCGAGAAGATCGCGTACGGCGACACATGCGCGCGCCGGCTCAACCGCCCGAACGCGCGGGGAAGCTGACCGTGCTCTCCGAGCGAGTAGGCGAGCCGCGAGAACCCGGAGACCGACGTCGTCACCGCGGCGAGCAGGATGAGCGCGCCCGTGATGCCGACGTAGAAGCGCAGCACCCCGCCGAGGTCCCACGGCAGCTTGTGGTCGAGGCGGTCTGCGACGCCGAGCAGCGGCGCATTCACCCATTCCGTGCCGAGCTTCGTCTTCGGTCCGGGAAACGCCGAGAGCGCGACCACCGCGATCGCCGCATACACGGTCACGACGGTCGCGATCGCCCCGAACAGCGATCGGGGCAGGTCGACGCCTGGCCGCCTCGCTTCCTCGGCCAGGTTGGCGACCGTCTCGAGCCCCGTGAACGCCAGCATCCCCAGCGGCAGCGCGAACGCGAGATCGTGCCAGGACGGGTTCGACCCGAGCGACGTGCCGTGCGCGAGGGCGTGTGGCGAGAAGACGAGCGCCAGCCCGAGCACGACCAGCAGGAGCTGGGTCAGGAGATCGAGTGCGGGCACGACGATTCCGAGGCCGTAGAGCGACGGCCGCCGCACCATCCGCACGAGCGCCACGACCGCGATGACGCCGACCGCCACGATGACGTCCCAGGGCGACCGGTCGATCGCGTTCACCTGCAGCGCGCCCGCAAGGTAATGCGGCAGGAAGAGCGCGGACAAGGCGATCACGATCAGGTAGTCGAGGAACAGCGACCAGCCCGTCATGAACCCGAACAGGTCGTTGGTCGCACGACGGACGAATGTCGCCGCACCGCCCGTCTCGGGGAGCGCCGCCGTCCCTTCCGCGTACGAGAGCGACACGATCAGGAAGAGCGCACCGACGAAGAGCAGCACGAGCGGTGTGAAGCCGAGCGCATTCGCGGCCAGCACGCCGAGCGCGAAGTAGATCGACGACGCGATCTCGCCGTACGCGACCGAGTAGAGCACGCGCGCGTCGAGCTCGCGTTTCAGCCCCGGCAGCTTGCGGGCCATTAGGTCGCCTTCCTTCGGAGCAGCCAGAGGCGGCCGGCGCCGGCGGCGATGAACAGCACGCCGAGCACCACACCGACGCCGAAGCCGTGCAGCAGCGTGACGACGAGCATCACGACGCCGAGTGCCACGAGCAGCGAGGCGGAGATGGTCGTGAGCGCCCGGTACATCACGCCGCGCGCTTCCCCGCCGCGACCATGACCCGTGACGGCGCGTGCTTCAGCACGTAGTCCACCGTGTGGCCGAAGATCGCGCGGTGCCGCCCGCGCGGCGCGCCGAGCACGATGATCTCCGCGCCGCGGCGCTCGGCCTCGTCGACGATCGCCCGTCCCGCCTTCCGGGCGCGGACGACGCGCTCGACGGTGCGGACCCCATACCCCTCCGCGGTCGCGCGCAGGTCGTCCAGCAGCTGATACGCCTCGTCGAGCTGCTCTGTCAGGTCGGCGTCGAGCGGCAGCTCGAGCGGCACGACGATCACGCGCAGCAGGACG
>JAICUZ010000306.1 GCA_025935595.1 Burkholderiales bacterium | reverse complement strand
TCTGCGCTGCGCCGTTCGGGCTGGGGACGTGGATGCTCGCCTTCCTCGTCCCGTATCCCGTCCTGCTCGGGGCGCAGGTCTTCGCCGGCGCCGGGCTCGCGATCCACCTCGCGCTCTGGTTCACGGTCTTCCAGCAGCAGGTTCCAGAGGCGGCACGCTCGCGCGTAAGCTCATACGACGCGCTCGGCTCATTCGTGCTCATCCCGCTCGGAACGGCGGTCGTGGGGCCTGTGGCAGCACATTTCGGCGTCCGGCCGACGCTGTTCGTGGCCGGGGCGGTCATCCAGGTGATGAACCTGCTCGTCCTCGCGCAGCGCGACGTCTGGGCGATCAGGTCGACGGCTCCCGCCGCGGCATGAAGAAGCGGCTCGATGTCCTCCTCGTCGAGCGCGGCCTCGCGGAGTCGCGGGCGCAGGCGCAGGCGCTCGTCATGGCCGGACGCGTTCCCGGGCATGCGAAGCCGGGCGAGCAGGTCGACGAGAACGCGCACCTCGAGGTCGAGGCGCGGCCTCCGTACGTCTCCCGGGCGGGCCACAAGCTTGCGAATGCGCTCGACGCGTTCGGCATCGACGTCGCCGGGCTCGACGCGCTCGACGTAGGTGCATCGACCGGAGGCTTCACCGACGTGCTCCTCCAGCGGGGTGCGGCGCGTGTAATCGCGCTCGACGTCGGCTATGGGCAGCTCCACTCGAAGATCCGAGACGACCCGCGCGTGACCGTGCTCGAGCGCGTGAACGCGCGTTCGCTCACGGAGCTGCCGTTCGCGCCGCAGCTCGTCACGTGCGACGTCTCGTTCATCTCGGTCAAGCTCGCCCTACCGCCGGCGCTCGCGCTCGCCGCGCCCGGGTGGCGCGCGCTGGTGCTCGTGAAGCCGCAATTCGAGGCGGGCCGGGCCGAGGTCCCGAAGGGCGTCGTCCGCGACCGCGCCGTTCACGAGCGCGTTGTCCGAGAAGTCGCAGAATCCCTGCTCGCGTGCGGTGGTGAGCCGGTCGGGGTCGTAGACTCCGGTCTCCCCGGCCCGAAGGGAAACCGTGAGTTCGTCCTCCACCTCGTCCAGCGAGAGCACCCCGAGCGCCCGGCCGGCCTCGACCGGTGGGTCGCCGATGCCGCGCGTTGAACGGGCGTCCGTCGCGACGATCGACCGCGACGGTGTCGACGCAGCGGTCGCGCGTCTCCGCGCCGTCGCCGAAAGGTGCAGTGTCGAGCTGACGGACGGCGACGACGCGGACATCGCGATCGTGCTGGGCGGCGACGGCACGATGCTGCGCGCGCTCGGACGGTTCCGTGGCACCGGCGTACCGGCCGTGGGGGTCAACTACGGCCGCGTCGGGTTCCTGACCGCGATCCCGGCCGACGACCTCGAGGACGGTCTCGAGCGGGTCTTCGCCGGTGACTACCGGACGATCGAGCTCTCGACGCTCGAAGTGACCGTCAACGGCGAGACGCGCACCGCGGTCAACGACGTGGTCGTCGCCGGCGGGACGCTCGGGCGCATGATCGAGCTCGGGTACGCGATCGGCGGCGAGGATCTCGGTTCGCAGCCGTGCGACGGGCTCATCTGTGCGACGCCCGCAGGATCGACGGCCTACAACCTCTCGAACGGCGGGCCCGTGCTCGTCTGGGGGCTCGACGCGATGGTGCTGACGTTCGTCGCGCCCCACGCGCTTCACATCCGGCCGCTCGTCGTGCCGCGTGGGCCCGACGTCGTGATCACGAACCTCACCGTCGCGGTGGAGACGAGCGTGCTCGTCGACGGCCAGCAGGTCGGCGCGCTCGGGCACGGCGAGCAGGCGGTCGTCAGCGTCGGCGCCGAGCCGAGCCTGCTCGCGACGCTGCCCGAGGCGACCTTCTTCTCGCGGTACGCGGCGACGTTCGGCAGCTAGTGCTGCGGCGCCTCCGCATCTCGAACCTCGTCCTGATCCGTGAGGCGGAGCTCGAGCTCGGGCCCGGCCTGAACGCGATCACCGGCGAGACCGGCGCGGGCAAGACGATCCTCACGAACGCGGTCGGGCTCCTTCTCGGAGCCAAGGGCGATGCCGCGCTCATCGGCGCGGCCGGCGACGAGGCGTATGTCGAGGCCGAGTTCGACGGCGTCGGCGGCGGCGCGCTCGGCGCGCTCGCCGAGCTGCGTCCGGAGAGCGAGGACGACGTCGTCCTCGCGCGGAGGATCTTCGCGGACGGCCGGACGCGTGCGTATGCGTGGGGGCGGAGCGCCGCCCGGGAAGACGTTGCAGCGGCGGCGGAGGCCCTGCTCGCGATGAGCGGGCAGTTCGAGCAGCGTCGACTCGCGCGTGCGTCGTACCAGCGCGACGTGCTCGACGCGTTCGCCGGTATCGACACCGCTGCGGCCACGCGCGCGTGGCGGGAGCTGCAGGCCGCGCGGCGGCGGCACGACACGTTGACGCACGACGCTGCGACGACGCAGGCGCGCCTCGACGAGCTTCGGCTTCTCGCAGCCGACACCGAGGGGCGGGAGGCCGGTCGCGAGGACGAGCTCCGCGCGGAGCGCGAGCGCCTTCGACATGTCACAGAGCTCGTCGAAGCCGCCGCGACCGCTGCCGCCGCGCTTTCGCCCGAGGACGGGGACGGCGCGAGCGACTTCGTCGCGGCCGCGGAGCGGGCCGTCGCCCCGGTCGAGCGCCTCGCGCCCGAGCTCGCAGCCGCCGGCGACGCGCTGCGACAGGCCGAAGTGCAGCTGCGCGACACCGCGTCCGATCTGAAGTCGTTCCTCGCATCGTTCGAGGCGGAGCCCGGCCGGCTCGAGCAGGTCGAGGCGGAGCTCGAGGAGTTGGCCGACCTGCGCCGGCGCCACCGGGTGCAGACGTACGCGGAGCTGCTCGAGCGCGGGGAGGAGGCGCGCCGCGAGCGCGCGGCGCTCGACCACGGGCACGATCCCGTGCAGGCGGCCGAGGTGGCGCTGGAGCGCGCCGAGGCCGACGTCGTGCGGATACACGCCGAGCTTCGTGCAGCACGGGAGACGGCGG